>CAZRID010000268.1:0-4758 GCA_964600055.1 uncultured Acidimicrobiaceae bacterium | reverse complement strand
CGTCCGGGAGAAGCTGGCCGGGAACATGGACCCAACGGTGATCGCGGTCGAGCCGGCGGCGGCGCCGTCACTGACCCGGGGCAGCTATCAGTTCGACTTTGGTGACACGGTCGGGATGACCCCGTTGGTGAAGATGCACACCCTGGGCCACGACTTCATCCCGGATCCGATCCACGCCGGTGGTCTCCGTTATCACGGCATGGCGCCGCTGGTCTCCCTGCTCAAAGATGAAGGGATCATCGAGGCGCAGGCGCTGCATCAGACCGAGACTTTCAGCAAGGGCGTCCAATTCGCCCGAACCGAAGGCATCATCCCCGGACCTGAGCCCACCCACGCCGTGGCCGCGGCCATGAACGAGGCGGAGAAAGCCAAGGAGTCGGGCGAGGAAAAGGTGATCGTGTTCAACCTGTCCGGTCACGGGCACTTCGACATGAGCGCCTACCAGGCCTACTTCGCCGGGGAGCTCATCGACTACGCCTACCCCGAGGAGCGAATCGCCGCCGCCATGGAGCGGGTCCCGGTGGTGAGTGGGTAGGTAGCTCTATTGCGGGCCGATGAGGCGGAAGACATCTGACGCGGCGGAAGCTCTGGGCGACCGGCGTCTGTTTGGCCGGTCACTAGGTCTGGCCCTGCACGGAGTTGATGGTGGTCCCCATCGGCGAGCGAAGGGCAGCCGGGAGGAGCCAGTCGGCCAAAGTCGCCCAGCAAATCAAGCAGGACAATCTGGCTCGCCGGGGTGGAGGGGTCGGACCAGGAGCACGAAGGGTGGGGCGTCAATCATCGGGTCGGGGTGGAGCCACTGGGTCACCTGGGTGCCGTCGCGGAAGGTCTCGATGGTCTCGGGGCCGAACACCTTGCAGGTGAACCCGAGGTTCAACTCGGTCCATTGATTCGGGTTCTCACCCTCGAGAGGCCAGGCTCGAATGTCCTCGAACCCGGGGTCGGGAGCGACCTGGGCGACCCTGGAGATGACACGGACCCGGTCACCGACATGTTCCTCGGCCTCGCCTGAGAACGTAACCTCAGAGAGAGTTTCCACCAGCTCGGCGGTGGCTGCGGTCGCCGGGTTGTGGTTGGGGCCGATCCCCAGGCCATAGACCGAGTACTCGTGCACCCCGCCTTCGTCCCAATAGGTGACGACCTCGGTAGTGGCGTCTGCCACCGAGGACATTGCGGAGTCGTCCAGCTCGGACTCCATGTCCGGTAACCCGATCTCCCCGACCAGGGTGAGCAGCTCATCCATCTGCTCCTCGGTGACCCGAGTCATCTGGTAGTTGGGAAGAAGAGGGCCCGGATAGATGGCGATGACCGGCCCTTCGAAGATGAGACGGCCATCCGCCATCAAGGTGTATGTGGGCCCGCGGCCGAGGTTCATCTCTTGTGTGGTGAAACCACCCTCGGATCGAACCTGGAGCACCGGTGAGTCGGGGTCGGAGGGGATATCCACCCCACCTTCACTACCGCCGCAAGCGACGACTGTGAACGCGGCTGCTGCAAGCAGCCCAATTGTCTTTTTACCCATGGCGATTCGATGACACACGCAGGGGAAACGGTTCCCGCTCACGGTTGCGGGGAACGTGGCAGGATACGAACTTGAACCGCAGACAGGAGAATCATGGCTCGACTGACCGAGCTCTCGGGTGAAGACCTTCAACATCTGCTCGATGTCGTGCGAGATGCCGACAGTGTCGAGCTGAAGCTGACACTGCTCGAAGACGGGCGAGCGCGGGTTGCGGCGGCGTTGGGCATCGATCCGTTGGCAGCACAGGTTCGACAGGTCTTCTTCCTCGACACTCCTGATCTGGATCTGAACGCGGCCGGCGTCGTCGTACGCGCCCGCCGACGTCAGAACCAGAAGGGGGACACCGTTGTGAAGATCCGGCCCGTTGAACCAGGCGACATCCCCGCCGAAGTCCGGCGTTCCCCGGACTTCGGGGTCGAGGTGGACGCCATGCCGGGTGGCTACGTGTGCTCGGCGTCGTTCAAAGGGTCGGCCGACAACGACAAGATCAGAGAAGCGGTGGGCGGTGTTGGAAAGATTCCCAAGCTGTTCTCGAAGGCACAACGGGCCTTTTACAACACTTATGCCCCTGATGGATTGGAGCTTGGGGATCTCAAGGTCCTCGGTCCTATCCCCACGATGAGGGTGAAGTTCAACTCAGAGGGCTATGAGCGCCCGATGGTCGGCGAGCTCTGGCGCTACCCCGACGGGTCACAGGTAGTCGAGCTGTCCACCAAGGCCACGCCTTCCGATGCCTTCCAAGCTGGTCTCGAATGGCGTGCCTTTCTCGAGATGCGCGGAATCGACATCTCGGGCGAGCAGCAGACCAAGACGAAGGCGGCACTCGAGTACTTCACCAAGGGCCCGTAGCCGGGCTTCAGCGACCCGAGGTCGAAAAGTGCTGATAGTCCTTGGGTGAGGACCAGGTGCCACCCCACACCCACCCGTGAGCGGCGAATGTGTCCACGACCACGTCGCCACGGTGGATCATCCCCGGTTCGTCGAGTCTCCGATCGACGTAGCGCGCTCCTTCCGGGGGTAGAACCGTCCCCCCTTGCACATAGGGATTGACCAACGGATTCACGTCGATTGCCCTGCCGTAGGAGTGCTCGGACCATGACGATCCACCGGTGGTGGCGCGGCAGTTGAAGGCGCTTGTGTTGTTGGCCGCCATGCTCGAATCGTCGTCGCCGCCATAGGCATCGACCGGTTCCATCCGGTCGATCGGGAAACCCGCGTCAAAGAGGGCCTCCATGATCTCGACCATGTCTTCGGCAACGTTCGAGGCGACGATCAGCCTCCCGGTGTGCGCCTTCCCGTCTGAGCCCCAATGGGTCACATCCACCGCTCGCAGCAGGTCCACCTCGAGCGGGCAGCCGGGTCGCCACGAGGCGTGCAGGTCGTCGGCGGTGACGGTGCCGATCGACGATCGGAACGGTTCGCTGTTGGGGGGTGTGGTGGTAACGGAGGAGGTTGTCGACGTGTCGGTCGAAGAGGAGGTGGTGGTGGTGGGCGGCCGGGTCGTCGAGTCATGCTCGACGGTTGTGGTGGTTGCCAGGGCAAGAGTCGTGGTGACGGCCGATGTGGTCGTCATTGCCAGGGCGGTTGTGGTGGACGCGATGGTCGACCCGGTCGTCATCGACGGTGCCACGGCCTCCGTCTGTGCCCCGCCGCCAAACGCCAGCACCCCACCCGTTGCTATTAGGGCCATCACGAGCGCTGAAAGGAGCAGGGTCCTTCTATTCACACGATGAGTCTGTCACTTTGTGAGGAGGACAGGGGGATCGGCCTCCGAAGAGCCCCCTCCGGCCCTTGCTGGCCTCCTCCCCCTCTGCTCTGGGGGAGGAGACGGGACTTCTGTTTCTCCCCCCGTAGGGGGAGCAACGGCGAAGCCGGTAGGAGGAAACGTGTTGTCTGTTTCTCCCCCCGTAGGGGGAGTAACGGCGAAGCCGGGAGGGGGGATTCTGGGACGCCTCCAGCTTCCCCGGCGTTCAGCGGGTCTGGCTTTCCCAGCTGGTCAGGCCCTCGTCCACCAGGTCGATCGACCAATCGAGCTCTTCCTTGGTGGTGACCAGAGGCGGGATGAAGCGGATGACGTTGGCGTCGGGGCCACAGTTGATGATGATCAGGTCCCGGTCGTAGGCATGCTTCTCGACATGTGTGAATGCCTCTGCGTCGGGGGTGCGGCTGTCTCGATCGGTGACCAGCTCGACCCCGATCATCAGGCCAAGGCCCCTCACATCTCCGATGGTCGGGTGCTTCTCGGCCAGCTCGTGGAAGCGCTCGAAGGCCTGTTTTGACAGTTCCCGAGCGTGGGGCAGCAGACCCTCCATCGTGTCCATGACGGCGACCGACGCCGCGGTCGACACCGGATTGCCACCAAAGGTTGTCCCATGTGCGCCACGGGGCCAGGCATCGATGATCTCCCTCGAGGAGCCATATGCCGAGAGGGGGAGCCCGTTGGCGATCCCCTTGCCCATGGCGATGATGTCGGGCCTGGCGTCGTAGTGATCGGTGGCGAACCACTCGGCAGTGCGGCCGAAGCCGGTCTGGATCTCGTCGTAGACCAACTTGATCCCGTGCTCATCGGCCAGTTCACGCAGCGTGTCCAGGAATCGGGCCGGCGCCGGGTAGTAGCCACCCTCGCCCTGGACCGGCTCGACCAGGAAGCAGGCGATGTTCTTCGGGGTCACCACATGCTTGAACAGCAACCTCAGCTCGCTCAGTGAGAGGTCGACGGCCTGGTCCTCGGTCAAGCCCCAGCGGTAGGGATGGGGGAACGGCGCCACGAAGACCGAACCGAGGACAGGGTGGTAGCCGTCCCGGTACTTGGCGTTCGATGTCGTGTAGCTGACCGACCCCATGGTGCGCCCATGGAAGGCCCCACGAAATACGAGGACCCCCTGGCGGCCGGTGGTGTACTTGGCCAGCTTCACCGAGGCCTCCACGGCTTCGGCACCGGAGTTGGCAAAGGCGAACTTCTCGATGCCCTTGGGTGTGATCGACCTGAGACGCTCGGCCGACTCGACGATTGCGTCGTAGCGGACGATGCAGCCCGAGTGCATCAGGGTGTCGATCTGGCGATGGGCGGCCTCGACGACCGCCGGATGATTGTGCCCGAGGTTGACGACGGCCGTGCCACAGGCAAAGTCGGCCCAGCGTCGCCCCTCGACATCAGTCACCCAGATCCCCTCGGCCTTGACGGCGTGGATGTCGGTGTCGAAGGCGATCACGGGTGCGATCACGTCGTTGTGTCT
>CAZRID010000267.1:0-4759 GCA_964600055.1 uncultured Acidimicrobiaceae bacterium | reverse complement strand
GGGAGGTAATGCATGAGCAGGGGGCGGGGCCCGACCAGGCTCATGTCGCCCTTCAGGATGTTCCAGAGCTCGGGCATCTCATCGAGACTGGTGCTCCTCAGCTTGGCCCCGAACGGGTCGAGGCGATCCTTGTCACTAGAGCCGTCGGTGGGGTCGATCGGAGCGTGCCTCATTGTGCGGAACTTGATCAGGGTGAAAGGCTTGGCATGGCGACCCGGTCGCTCCTGTTTGAAGAGGATCGGACGCCCCAGCTTCAACCGGACGAGGCCGGCGATTACGAGCAGGACCGGCGACAGGATCACCAGCGCCACCGCGGAGACCGTGACGTCCAGAGTTCGTTTCACCGATGGAGTGCCATCCCGACGAGCTCGGGCTTGGGCTCGGACAACCTCTGTTCGCTCTCGATGCGTTGTCGCTTGGCTTTCTTGCCTTCCTCCCAGCCCAGGCCGATCACCACCGCCAGGAAGAAGGCGAGTACCTGTCCTCGTTGACGGGCGATGATCCCCAGATTGCGAACCACACTGAAAGCCACAGCAAAGCCAAGAACGTAGAGCGTGCAGAAGACCAGGTAGCCGTTCCGACGCCACTGCCGCCAATTGCGGATCATGGCAGGAAGCTTCCAGATGGTGAGCAGGAGTACCAGTGTTGTCTCGGCGGCGGCAAGGAGATGCTGCACCTCGGTGGCTTCGAAGACGAAAGGCCTGAACAGGACGAGGGTGACGGCTTCGGGCACATCGACGATCGAACGCACTGGATTTCCTGAGGCGACAGTGCCGTCCTCTGAAGTGCGTCGGGTTATCTCGTCGGTGAAGGGAACTATGTCGCCCGCGGAGCTCAACTCGAGACCGACGATGTCAGGGATGAGGGTGATGGCAAGGACCACGGCAGCAGCGGCGCCGGCAAACGTGATGAATTTGCGACCCCTGGCGAGAAAACCGGCGCCGATCCTGAGCTTGGAGACGATCACGGCTCCGACCAGGGCGATGGCGACCAGGGCGGCGATATGAATCCTGACCAGACCGAGACCGAGCAGGGAGAGCCCAACCGGGAGGACCCAGCGGAGCTCGAAGTTCTCGAGCAAGCGGGCAACCGAATAGGCGCCTATGCCGAGGGCGAGGACTATCAGGGCGTCCTTCCCGATGCTCGACGGCCAGAAGGCGTAGGTCGGCAGGAAGAAGACGAGGAATGCGTATGGCTTGAGCTGATGGGGCTGCGCCCAGCGTCGGAAGGCAGCGTAGAGCCCGAGCTGACCCAGATACGAGATGATGGCGAAGATCACAAAACCGCCAAGCAGCGAGGGCGTGGCGATAGCGAAGAGCCCACCCGTCGCCGCCTCGACCACCTGGGTGCCGAGCGAGCCGTCACCAGTGAGGGCGGGGATTTGCCCCTCCCGCCATTGTTCTGCCAACCGCACAGCCGTCGAGTAGTAGCGAAGTGAGTCACCCGCGCCATAAAGAAAGAGGACCATGTAGTAGCGGGCGAACGTCCCGGCAATCTTGGCAAGGAAACCGAGGACGACCCATCTCGGTAGCCAACTCTCGTCGGCTTCGCGGCGCATCGTGCGTCCCACGGCAGAGATCAAGAGAAATCCGAAAGCGATCACGAGGACAATGGCTGCTCCCGAGGCACCAAAGGCAACGAGGAGCCCAAATCCTCCACCGACCGCGGCGGCGAGCACCCAGAACAACGATTCGCTTCTCACAACAACTCCAAATCGCTGGTCGCGATGTCCCAGCAGCCTAGGTCGAAAACGTCGATGTCAATATCGGTAAGTGGAAGGGCGACCAGTTGCAATGCCTGTTTTCCGGGGACCGGGATCATCCCGCCCGCCACCGCCGACATGCGCTCCGGTGAGCCTTTCGAGAAGAAGCCTGCCATGTAGCGAGCCCGGTTGGCTTTGGCCGTTTGACGAACCTCGGTGGATCCAGCTCCACCGATGAGATCGGATAACACCAATTCGGTCCGTGATCCCCTAACTCCGGCACGAACCACCGCTGCCTTGTTCGAGCCAATCACACCGTAGCGAACGGTGGGATGGCTGCCGAAGCGCCAAGATTGATACTGCTTGGTCCGGACGGTCCTCAGCCCACGGGGCGGCCGATCTGGCGCGTCGATGGGGCGAAACGGCCTCGACGCCGGTAGGACCTCGATGAGGGAAGGTGCTCCTGAGTCTGGAATCGGAACCGACCTCCCGATGCGAGGTCGGACCATGACACCGATCGGGGCTACTTCCTTCCAGCCCATCGAGATGTATCCGGCGCCCGACTTTGGGTTGGGCGTATTGAACACGAGGTCGATCCCCTGATCTCGAGCCACATCGAGTGACTCCATGGTGAGTCGACGGAAGATTCCCTGACGCTCGAACTCGGGATGGGTCGCGGTGTCCACCGGGCGAACGCACTGGACGGTCATCCCACCCGGGGTGTCCAACCGCCATCGCATGAGAGCCCTGACTCCGGCGATCCGGTCACCGGAGGTCGCCACGAGGACGATCGAAGCTCCAAAGGGATTGCTCTCGTGTTTCCAGGACCATTGTTCGCGGGTGCGCCTGAGGAGTGGTGTCTCGCCGAGGGCAGCTTTGAGCACACTCAGGATCGGGTCGATGTCATCGGGACGGGCTTCTCGTGTGGAGATCTCAGGCACGGAGCACCTCCTCGTAGACCTTCTCGTACTCAGAGATCATCTGGGCGATTCCGTGGTTCCTGGAGACGAGCTCCGCCCCGGCTTCACCCCACTGAGCTGCCGCGGGTGAGGTCAGGGCCTCCAGGATCCCCTCGGCGAGTGCCTCAGGGTCGTGCGGTGGCACCAAACGCCCGGTTACTCCGTCGACCACCACAGTGGGAACCCCGCCGACAGAGGTGGCCACAACCGGCTTGCTCAAGGAGAGCGCCTCGAGGACGGCCAGGGGCAAGCCCTCGAAATCAGCGGGATTGGCTACGACGTCGGCGGCGGCGAGGAAGGCTCGCGCCTCTTCCCGTCTCCCCATGAATCGGACATGATCGGAGACTCCGGCGGCGGCGGCCGAATGCCTTACCCGTGCCAGGTCACCGTCGTGCTTCTCGGCGCCGACCGAAACCACGAGCACATTCGGGTCTTTCGCCACGATCCGGGTGGTGGCGGCAATCAGGTTCTCGTGCCCCTTGTGAGGGCGGATGTTGCCGACGTGCACCACCAGCTTCTGGTCGGGCCGGATGCCGAGCTCGTCCCGAACTGCTGCCACCTCGCCTGGCGTCACCTCGAATGTGATCCCGTTCGGTATCACCCTGGGGGTCGGGCCCGGGTAGCCCTTCAGACTCTCGGCGACCGCCTCCGACACCGCGATCACCGCGGAGTTGCGCCCATAAGTGAGCTTGTTCACGGTCTGAGTAGGCTGGCGATAGGAGCTCGCGATGTTGTGCTCGGTGTAGACCACACGAGTCCTTCCCGAGAAGCGGGAGAGGATGCCTGCCGAGGGCAAATGGGCATGGACCAGGCTCGGACGCCATTCCCGGGAGAGTGCCCGGAGCTTGCGAAGCGCCGATGGCCCCATTCCCCGATCGGACCCAAGACAGTCCACTGCTATGCCAAGTTCTCGGAGCGGCGCAACGAGTTGGTCCTTCCATGGCAGGACGTAGGCAACCCTGTAGTCGAATCTCAGGCGATCCCAGTGCTCGGCCCCATCTGAGATGAGACGTTCCGCACCACCGATCCCGAGACCTTTGATCAGGACCAGGATGCGCACTCGATCAACCGGCTGCGACGACACCGGAAATCAACTCGTCCAGGCCCCGGTCGAAGGGCATCACTGCCTGCCAGCCCAGAAGCTCTTTGGCTCGCTCGGCGGATACCCGGGCGGGCGGCACGTCGCCGGGCCTCGGTTCCCCGAAGGTCAGCTCGGTGGGGAATCTCTGCACCACCTTCTCCGCCAGCTCCCTGACGCTCACCGAGTCGGGGGCAACGATGTTCATGGCCATACCAGAGACATCGGCCTGCGCCGCCAGGAAGAATGCGTTGGCGATGTCGGAGGCGTGAGTGAACTGACGCCCCTGTGAGCCGTCGCCCTGGATGGTGATCGGCTCACCTTTCCGAGCACGGTCGAGGAAGATCCTGAACACCGAGTTTGGCCTGAGGCCGGATCCGTAGGCCGTTCCCAGTCGAAGGGCGACCGCGGAAAGGGACCGGAGCTCGGTGGCACTGAGAATGAGTGACTCCCCGGCCAGCTTGGTGATGCTGTAAGGATGGTCGGGCATCGTCGGGTGCTCTTCGTCCAGCGGCTGATAGCGGGGGTGCCCGTAGACCTCCCACGTCGACGCATAGACGAGGCGTGCCCCGTGCCGGCCCGCCACCTCGGCGACGTTGGCTGTCCCCAACACATTGACCTCTGCCGCCAGACTCGGCTGGTCACCGGCCAGATAGACATCTCCGATGGCGCCGACGTGGGCCACTACGTCATTCTTTACGATCGCCTGCTCGACGGAATTGGCGTCGGTCAGATCTCCCTGGGCAAACCGAATCCCGTCCTCTTCGAACGGAGCGACATCGAAACCGGTGACCTCCCAACCTTCGTCCCGAAAGCGACGGGCTATATGTCGGCCGAGAAAACCGGCAGCCCCTGTAACAACAACCCTCATTGGAATCCCTCCTGAAACCATGCCCTGAGTCCCGCTCGCGATGGTACCCCCGTCGCGGATCGGTCCCTCCCTACGGGGGACATACTCCCACGACCACGAGGAGCGTTCAATTCCCACTTTCGGCAGCGCGAGTTTTGTGATAGCTTTCT
>CAZRID010000266.1:0-4777 GCA_964600055.1 uncultured Acidimicrobiaceae bacterium | reverse complement strand
GCCTATCGCCGGCTGCCCGATGTGGAGCGACCGCCGGAAGACGAGTCGATCGAGCGGGACCTGGTCTACCTGGGGATGGTCGGCATCATCGACCCCCCACGCGTGGAAGCCAAGACGGCCATCGTCGAGGCACAAGGGGCCGGGGTCCGGATCATGATGATCACTGGCGATCATCCGCGAACCGCAGGTCGCATTGCCGGGGACCTCGGAATCGTGGGCCCTGACGCCCGGGTGGTGAATGGCGCCGAGATCGAGGAACTCGACGACATGGGGCTCCGTGAAGCCGTCCGAGAGGTGTCGGTCTATGCCCGGGTGGCGCCCGAGCACAAGCTTCGCATCGTCGACGCCCTTCGGGCCGAGGAGAACATCGTCGCCATGACCGGCGACGGGGTGAACGACGCTCCAGCCTTGAAGTCGGCGGACATCGGAGTCGCCATGGGAATCACCGGCACCGACGTAACCAAAGAGGCGGCGGACATGATCCTGGCCGACGACAACTTCGCCACCATCGTCACCGCGGTGCGCGAGGGTCGTGCCATCTTCGCCAACATCCGCAAGTTCCTCCGTTTCCTGCTGTCGTCGAACATCGGTGAGGTGTTCACCATGTTTTTCGGGGTGGTGTTGGCGGGCCTGATCGGCCTCGACCAGGTCGACGAGGCCCTGGCGGTGCCCCTGCTGGCGACCCAGATCCTGTGGATCAATCTCCTCACCGACACCGGCCCCGCACTGGCGATGGGCGTGGATCCGCCACCCGAGGATGTGATGCGCCTGCCACCGAGACGTCTCACGGATCGGGTCATAGATCGTCAGATGTGGGTCGGCATCCTGTGGGTAGGGCTGGTGATGTCGGTGGTCACCCTTGCCGCACTGGACATGACTCTTCCAGGCGGGCTGATCGAGGGCTCGGGCGACATCGTCGGGGCGCGGACCATGGCGTTCACCACCCTGGTCCTTGCCCAGCTCTTCAACTGCTTCAATGCCCGATCCGATCGCACCAGCGCATTCAGTCACATGTTCACCAACCCACTCTTGTGGGCGGCGATTGCCCTGTCGGTGGCGCTACAGGTGGCGGTGGTGCAGCTCCCGTTCCTCAACGAGGCCTTCGACACGTCACCATTGGCGGCAGAGGATTGGCTGATTTGCACCGCGTTGGCCAGTGTCGTGTTGTGGGCCGACGAGGTGAAGAAGCTCCTCCAGAGATGGCTTCGTGGTCGAGAATGACGCCAACCGTTGAAGGAATAGGGGGCGGGCCCGGTAGGTTGTCGCCTTCGAGATGTACTTGAAGAATCAACTACTTCGAAACTCTTCTGAGAAGGAGCACTGATGCAGTTCGGGATTTTCACGGTCGGGGATGTCACTACCGACCCGACAACGGGTCGGACTCCGAGCGAGGCCGAGCGGATCAAGTCGATGGTGACTATCGCCGAGAAGGCCGAGGAAGTCGGTCTCGATGTATTCGCAACGGGTGAGCACCACAATCCGCCGTTCGTCCCATCCTCGCCGACGACCATGCTCGGCTACGTCGCAGCCCGCACCAAGCGGCTGATCTTGTCCACTTCGACCACGCTGATCACGACCAATGACCCGGTCAAGATCGCCGAGGACTTTGCGATGCTCCAGCATCTCGCCGACGGACGGGTCGATCTGATGATGGGACGGGGTAATACCGGCCCCGTATATCCGTGGTTCGGCCGGGACATCCGGGACGGGATCGATCTAGCCATCGAGAACTACAACCTGTTGCACCGCCTGTGGCGTGAGGACGTCGTCGACTGGGAGGGCAAGTTCAGGACACCGCTGCAGTCGTTCACCTCGACCCCGCGTCCCCTCGACGGGGTGCCGCCTTTCGTCTGGCACGGCTCGATCCGCAGCCCCGAGATCGCGGAGCAGGCGGCGTATTACGGCGACGGGTTCTTTGCCAACAACATCTTCTGGCCCAAGGAGCATTTCATCCGGCTGATCAACCTCTACCGCCAGCGCTATGAGCACTACGGGCATGGCCAGGCCGACCAGGCCATCGTCGGGCTCGGTGGCCAGGTGTTCATGAGGAAGAACTCCCAGGACGCGGTGACCGAGTTTCGCCCCTATTTCGACCACGCTCCGGTTTACGGCTACGGCCCATCCCTCGAGGAGTTCACCGAGCAGACACCCCTGACTGTGGGCAGCCCTCAGCAGGTCATCGAGAAGACCTTGAAGTTCCGGGACTCCTTCGGCGACTACCAGCGCCAGCTGTTCCTGATGGATCACGCGGGTCTTCCGCTGAAGACAGTCCTGGAACAGCTCGAGATGCTTGGCGGCGAAGTTGTCCCGGTGCTCCGCAAGGAGCTCGACGCCCTGCGCCCGGCACATGTGCCCGAGGGTCCGACTCACGCCAGCCTCAAAGCCGCGGCAGAGGCCGTTGAAGTGGACCAGACTTCTCTGGCGACAACCGGAGCAGACGCCCCATGAGTCAGCGTCGCCTTGCAATCGTCAGTGCAGGTCTCGGGCAGCCTTCGTCCACGAGGCTGTTGGCGGATCGGCTCGCTGCCGCCAGCGACCGGGCACTGCGTGAAGGTGGTGTTGAGCCGAAAATCGAGATCATCGAGTTGCGCGATCATGCTCACGACCTGGCCAACAACCTCCTGACCGGGTTTGCCGGCGACGGCCTCCGCAAAGCCATCGATACCGTGGTCGGGGCCGACGGTCTGGTCGTGGTCACGCCGATCTTCAACGCCTCGTACTCAGGTCTGTTCAAGACCTTCTTCGACGTGTTGGAGGCCGGGTCCCTGGCCGGGAAACCCGTGTTGATCGCAGCAACTGCGGGCACCGCCCGTCACTCCCTGGCCCTCGAGCATGCCGTTCGCCCACTCTTTGCCTATCTCAAGTCTGTCGTCGTGCCAACCACAGTGTTCGCAGCGTCCGAGGACTGGGGGAGCGGCAGAACCTCGGGAGAGCTTGCCCTCTCCGATCGCATCGACCTGGCCGCCCGGGAGCTTGCCGACCTGGTGGCCCGGGAGCAGAGAGCAGCGAACGACCCGTATCTGAGCCCTACCCCGTTTGCCGAGATGTTGGAACAAGCAGGCGAAACGCAAAATCGACCAGCCACAAAACGGTTGCCGTAATCGCGATCGCCGCAGACCCGGCCACCAAAGCCAGACCCGCCAGGTTGGCCAAGACCAGCGGGACCGCCGGCCAGCGTTGGAGCCGACGCATCCGTTCGCCGAGTGGAGGACCAAGGAGCACCGGGACCAGGTAGGCGAGCGAGCCCAGCAGGACCTGACCGACCCCGGCAACCACGGCGGCCGTGGTCCAGGCGCTGAACGGTGTTGCCGGGACGCCCCCGAGCAGCGTCACGCCGTCGACGAACGCCCAAGCGATGAGCCAGACCACGCCGGCTGTGATCTGGAGGAATGGCAGCACTTGGCGACCTTTACTCCAGAGACGCCACAGAACTCCACCCAGGACGAGTGCCCCGGCTAGCCCGGCCAGCACGGTGCCCAGTCCGACCACGGACGAGGGCAATGCCAAGCCTGACGCGAACAAGAGTGCCGCCATCACACAGAGCCACCAAGCCAATCGGGCCTCACCGCCGCTCACGGCCCGGTTATGGGCGACGGTGGGGAGAAAGGTGGGGATGGTGCCGATGATGGTGAACCCGACGAGGCCGATCAGGTTGAGATGGGAATGCACGAGACGGACCGTGGTGAAGGCATCGTCCACCGCACCGGTGCCAATAACCGCACCGAGAATGACGCCGACCGTGCCGCAGGAGAAGGCTGTCAGATAGAAGCGAGCCGAGAGATCGAAACGGCCGAGCAGGCTTCGCCGAATGGCCCCGACTATCGAACTCATCAGGGTAAGAAGGCCCCCCGCCACTGATGCGGCACCCACCCACACCAACGACGGGATCCTTGCTGTGACCCCGATCAGGACCGTGGCTACGCCGGCCGCGACCAACCAACGCTGGAGAGTGGCAGTCGAGGATCGAGGGGCGGGCGAGGCCGACCACGTGATGGTGAACATCTGGCTGGCACCGGAAATGGCGAGGAGGACGGTTCCGGCGAGGAAGGCGTGAAGCGGTCCCCACCATGACCCGCCACGAACGAGGGTGACCCCGGCCCAAACCAAGGCCACCACAGCAAAGAAACCTGCCATGGTCAGGGCGCGTCGGGCGATGGTGTGGGAATGGACCACCCGGCCCGCGGAAGGAGCGGGGCCCCTGTCAGTCATTTGATACGGCTGCTCAATCGGAGGCGGCAATGTCGACGTTGTAGGCCTCATAGACGAGGTCGGCGCCACGCTGGCGATGCATGGTCACCCGGCCGAGGAGTGTCGTGACGCGCCTGCGGAGTGCCGTCCGGTCGGTCTCACCGTTTCGTCGGACGGCCTCGACGGTGCGCTCGGTTCGATCCCAAGCGTTGAGCAAGGTTACGTGCTCCTCCTCGAGCTCCCGGGTCGCCGCGGCGAGGCGTGGTGCCAGCTCCATGATGTCGGCGAGGAGGCCGTGTGGCCCCTCGACCTCGGCAATGTGGGCCTCGAGCCCTTCGCGCAGACCGGCCAGGCCGTTGTCGACCCGGTCGAGCCACCCTTCGGCCGGTGCGGGGCCGGCGACCGCTTTCTCCAGCTCTGTCATTGCGTCGTTCAGTGCCCGACGACGGGCGTTGGCCCTCGTCAAACTGGTGCTGTCGGTGACGGTCATGACCTCAATATGTGTCGATTGCGAGACTGGCGGGAAGGGTCCGAAGTCCCTATTCCAGATCGAGAACCTCATTCTCGCGCGCCGATCTCGACCTAGACG
>CAZRID010000265.1:0-4792 GCA_964600055.1 uncultured Acidimicrobiaceae bacterium | reverse complement strand
AGCACCGGGAATCGTCGCTTGTCCCGCTGATACATGTGCTGTCGCAACACTGCCGCCATCCCTCCGCTGTCGAATAGCGCTGCTTCCATGCGGTCGTAGATGACTCGTGCTTGGATGTCGAACGGCGCCTCCGCTACATCGACCCAAGGTCCAGTTGCTCGCACATCATCGTTCGGGCCGTTCCAGGCGAGGCTCGAGAAGAATCGGAATGGTCCCCGGTCGACACAGTCGGGGAAGCCGGGAGGAGCCCCTGCTCGACCGGTCACCGGAGCGTCCGGGTGATCACCATCCTTCACGGGACTTTCGCCTGAGATGTTGGCCAGACTCGATCCTCCGATCGGGTGGCGGAATCATATATGATTTACGGACTACATGTCGGGTGGATACAGAAGAGTCCTTTGAGGATTGACCGATTCGAGAACGATCAGGTTCGTGATCCTATAGAACAGGCGAGTTGGAGGCCCGTCGGATGCTTCGATGCGTCAATCGCCGGAAGCCGGCGACATCATGCCGACGTGAAGCGACACGTGGCTGGCCTGGATCCGGATAGCCTCTTCTTTGTCCCGTGCCCTCGCTGCTATCACCAATGCAGCATGCTGCTGATTCGACCTAAGTCTGAGATCCGGATATCCGTGTTGGACCTGACCCACATAGACGCTTGCTCCATCTTGGAGGCTCCTGAGGATCGAGCTCATCCGCGGCGACCTGGTGGCGTCATGGAAGATGTAGTGGAACTTCCGGTTGAGCTCCAACCACGTTCCCACTTCCACTTCCTGCGTCATCTCTCGACAGAGAGCATCTGCTTGGTCGAGCTCGGCTTCGCTGATCCGCTCGACCGCCACGGACACCGCGGTTGGCTCCAACAATCCCCTAAGCATTGCGATGTCCTGCATCTCGCTGTGGCTCAACTCGCGCACCAAGCCCCCCCGGTGTCGATCGAGCACGATGAGCCCCTCCGTGGCGAGATCGCGGAGCGCCTCCCTCACCGGAGTGGTGGAGACGCGAAGATGCACCGCCAAATCGGCCTGCACCAGACGTGCCCCGCCCGGAAGCTGACCGCGCAGAATCGCCTGCCGAAGCGTTTCGCGAGCCAGCTCATGGGCGCTGAGAC
Organism: uncultured Acidimicrobiaceae bacterium; assembly: GCA_964600055.1. Taxonomy (GTDB): domain Bacteria; phylum Actinomycetota; class Acidimicrobiia; order Spongiisociales; family ZC4RG35; genus JARDZU01. The sequence continues at coordinate 3,681 of CAZRID010000265.1, read as the reverse complement.
CGTCGCGCGGCAGAACCTCGATCATTCGAAGAACGTCGGTCATATCACCGGAGTCGGCCAGGATCGTCTCCACGGTCTGGGGCGCATGAACGGTACCGGACTGTTTCCACTCTCGCCGAGGACACTACCGCGCATCGTGGGGGTGCATAGATTCCCCTCTACAGAGCTCGTGCAGCTCCGGGCTGACCATGCGGGTCGGATGTGTGCAGCCAGGAGATATAGCCGTCGGGAGGCGAACAATGCCCAACGCTGATGGCATGAGAGTCCTCGTCTCAGGGGGTGCGCACGGGATAGGGGCTGCCGTATGCGAGGCTCTCTCGGAGGCAGGGGCGAGGGTCGCTATCAATGATCTCGAGGCCGCGTCCGACGATGCACATGATCTGATCGTGAAGACACGCTCCGCCTGGGTCCCGGGCGATTTGACGAGCGTGGCCGAATGCAACCGGGTCATGGCCGAGACCATGACTCAACTAGGTGGGTTGGATGTCCTGGTCAACAACGCCGGTGGTCCGTTGGGCCATGTTCCGTTCATCGAGACGACCGAGGAGCATTTCGATCGCGTTATGAACCTCAATCTGAAGTCTGCCTTCTTCCTATCCCGAGCTTCTGCTCCACATCTCCGACAATCGGGAAGAGGTCGGATCGTGAATCTGGCCTCCGAGCTTTTCTTCCTCGGACACCCCGAGTTGCCGGTGTACGCGGCGGCCAAAGGTGGCATCGTTGGTCTCACCCGCTCCCTCGCGTTGGCCCTCGCGCCCTCGATTCGGGTGAACGCCGTCGCCCCTGGGCCGACTGCGACCGAGCGGCTGATGGGTGAGGATTGGTTCCGTGACGCGGGTGACGAAGAACTGGCACGAATCCCGCTGGCTCGATGGGGAGATCCGCAAGATGTCGCCCGGGCGATCTGTTTCTTGGCGGGGCCGGATGCAGACTGGATTACCGGAGAGGTGTTGAACGTCAACGGCGGCATCGTGATGCCGTGAGCTGCGGTCCAGCGTTCTTCGTACTCGTCCGCGACAACGCCGAGAGGTCGCGTGCTCGCCAGCGTGATCGGCGTGGAGCAGGGCACCGCCACCCCACGGTGTCGTCAGTGGACCGGTCGCGTACATGTCCCGTTTCCCTATCGCCTGAGCTGGAGTCGGCTGCTACCGAGGGTGCCGGTAGTGATGGACGGTCACGCCGGGTAGATCTGCAAACGCCGACTCGTCAGCAGTGAGAACTGTCCGGTTTGTGGCGCGAGCTGTGGCCGCGATAAGCAAGTCGTGCGCGCCGCGGGGCAGGCCTGTCTGCCTCACTGCGACCAGAAGCTGCGCATGCTCGAAGGCGATATCTCGGTCATAGGAAATGACCGGGATGGAGGTGAGGACGTCGTCCACGAAGGCCTGTCGGTCGGCCTTGGCTTGCGGCGATGCAAGTTCGACCCCTACGACCAATTCGGCGACTGTGATAGCGGCAATTGCCACGTCGTCGTCTTCGTGGATTAGATCGTCGAGATCGATGTCTGCTCGCTCGGCGTCGATCAGGAAAGTCGTGTCGAGGAGCACGACACTCATGATCTGTTGTCGATCTCAACCAACTCTCGAAGATGCGAAAGTTCCTCGGCCCAGCCTGAATCTGGCCTATGACGTCGGAGGATTTCCTTCACTTCGGATCCTCGGCCCTTGCTGATCGGCTCGAGGTGCGCCACGGCCTTGCCACGCCGAACGATCGTGTAGCGCTCATGACCGTGCTCGACGCTGTCCAGCACATCGGAGAAGCGTCTGGCAGCCTCAGTGGCAGAGATATCTGGCATGAGATCAGATTATCAGATGTTTGTGTCCATTGTGAACCCTTGTGCCGCTCGATACCGAGGACCCGGCTCATCTCTTAAGGTCCGGAGGCAAGGGCGACCGGCAACACGTCCCGTTTCCCTATCGCGCGTTTGACATCACTCTGAGTGGTCGTCGCTAAACGAGTTTGGAGCAGGCTTCGACAATGGCGCTGGCGACATGAATGGCCTCTTTGACTTCGGCTGCACCGAAGGTTCTCGATCCGTATTCGGAGCGGTTCCTGTTCCGACGAAGCCGGTCGAGTTGATCCATGGCAGATTCGCCGATGCCCTTTGCGAGGGTCTTGGCGAATACTGCGAGTGCCTGATGGGACCCGGGTCGATTCGCGACCCGATGCCCCGTCATCAGTAGGGCTGCGGCGACCGACTTGCGTGCGGCGTCATAGGCAAGGATGTAGGCGCCAGCCGGGTCGATCGACTCCACGGCTTGGGCTGCCTGGAGATGGCGTCGCGCGTCCTCGATCCATTGCGCGCCCATCAGCTGGTCGGCTTCGACGGGTTCGATGAGCCGTTTGGCGATTAGGTCATCGAGGTCGTTCATACCAAGGCAACCTTGGGTCGGCTCCTGACCGATCTCTCGAAGCCTCCGTCGGCACTTTCCCATTCGGTTTTCGAGCGAACCGAAACATTGATCGGGCGACCCACCAGGCTTTCGACCGACGACACCGCTTCGTAAACGCGGGCGATGTCAGGTTCACCGATCACCATGAGGTCTATGTCCTGGGGCGCCGACACACTGGGGTTGGCCCAGGATCCGAATATGAATGCCTCGTCGATTCCGTCGAACTCAGACAATGCCTCCCGCAAAAGTGGCTCGGGTCCGAATGCTTTGGTGAGAAGGCCTTTCAGGTCTGAGTAGAGAGGTGACTTTTGGTTGGCTTCTATCAACCGGGATCTACCTGACGCCTTGGAAGTCACCAGTCCGACCGCTTCGAGCCGTTCGACTTCTTTGTGAGCACCGCCCCGCGAGGTGACCGCACGTCTGGCCAGCTCGCTGAGCGAGATCGGTTCTTGGGCAAAGACGAACAATTCGGCGAGTAGACGCTCCTGTTCGGGAGACCGGAAGAACGGGAGGAGGGAACTTGTGTTCACAATTCATGAACATATGTTCACTCTGCGTGAAAGTCAAGTGAGCTCTGGTTTGACACGGCCTGCCTTGCGGAGTCGTCAATTGCTCGAATGGCCTCAATCGCCGTCCCGTTTCCCTACCGGCTCGAAGTCCGGTGTGACTGCTCGTCCCGTTTCTCAGCGGATACCAACTAGTTTCGAGAGCGATAGGCAGCTACGCATTCCCACTCCGCCCGCGAACGCGCGGCGCTCCTTCGCCGACCCATACTGAGACATGGCGGGGCTGAAACACCTCGGTTAGCACGTCGTCGAGCCGCTCCACGATGTCGTTGAGGTCCACGGCGTCGCGTAGGTCCTCGGCGAATCTCTCCATGGTCACCTGGGCGTCATAGCGGCTGCGGTTGAACCGTCGATCGATGAACTTCTGCACCTGATCCCGTAGAGGCCGGAAGGCGGAAACGAACAAGAGGGTGGTGATGACGATGGCGGGCTTCGAATCGATCAAAGGCGACGCAGCCACCGTGCCCACCAACAACTGGGCCACCACAACGAAGGCGGCGTACAAGCCGCCGAGGAGACCGGTGGCGACGGCATATACGGTGGTGCGGTTGAGTAGCCGTTCGATGTCCCACAGCCGATAGCGCAGAATGCCGGCGAAGAGTGCCAACGGAATGAGTGCAAAGGCAGTCTGGAAGATTCGATAGAGGGCAACCGGTGGCTCGGCGATGTTGCGGCCGGCAAGCACGTTGGTAGCGGGTGACAAACCGTGGAGGACGAGGAATACG
>CAZRID010000264.1:0-4795 GCA_964600055.1 uncultured Acidimicrobiaceae bacterium | reverse complement strand
CGTCTGGCCGCCAGTGAGCGGAACATGTCGAGACGCTCCATGCTCATGGGGTGAATCCGAATCCGTAGACCACGGCCGCCGGTTTCGACGTAGCCGCGGCGACCGCTTCCATCTCCCCGATCACACCGAGATCGTCGTCGGTCATCAGGCTGCGATGGGGAAGTCCCCAGGCATCGAGAAGGGGCTCGGTGTACGGGTAGGCCGAGTCGATCGGCAGGGCACCGGCCATTGCCCCCGGATAGCCACGCCACCCGACCAGCAACAGCAGCGGAATGCCGGGGCCGATCCCGCAACCACGGAGGGCATCCCCGGACTCCATCAGCCCGGTGTTCTGAAGGACGACCAACGGTTTGCGGCCACCAACCCAGAGCCCGGCAGCAATGGCGATCCCCTCGCCTTCCCTCGCCGGCAGATACACGCCTATGTCTCGATCGTCCAGAAAAGCCTGGTACAGGTGACGACTCTCCCCATCCGGTATCGAGACAACATCGGTGAAACCCAGGCCCTTGATGGTGGCCACAGTGCGGGCCGCGCTCACCCCGCTCATACGGTGAGTGGCTCAACATCGAGGAGATTCGCCCATCGATCGAGTTGTTCCCTGACCGCAGGCGAGACAGGTATCCCATCCCTGAGATGACTCTCCATCGCCTCCGTCTCGGGCTCGCCATGGATATAGATACGGTCCTGTCCCGGTGCCTTGGCCGACTCCCTGACGATGGTGAAGGTGGACTCCATGTCGGTTTGCACATCGCTCAACGGCCGGAACCCCTCGATCTGGATCGCTCCCATGAGATGACCCATGGCCGGGGCCGACTCCCCTCCCGCCCCGGCGATCCTCGCCTCGAAGCTGGTCCCGCCAAGAGCGCCGCACAACAACTCGACCATGAGGGCGAGACCGTAACCCTTGTGACCGCCACCTTCGGTGCCCTCACCGCCGAGGGGAAGTAGCGGTGAGTCGAAAGAGAGCACCCCGTTGTCGTCGAGGGTCGGGGGCAGAGATGAAGCCACCCAACCCGGTGGTGACTGACGACCCTCCCTCAGGGCCGTCTCCACCTTGCCCACCGCGACGGTGGAGGTAGCCATGTCGAGATAGAAGTCTGTCCGGTCACCGGGGATCGCCACCGCCAAGGGGTTGGTCCCGAGGAGCGAGGACACACCGTAGGTCGGCGCCACCCGACCCCCGCTGTTCGACATGCTGATACCGATGAATCCAGCCCTCATCGCCCGCTCCGCCCAGAATCCGGCGTACCCGAAGTGGCTGCTGTCCTTGACAACCACGAATCCGGTGCCGTGTCGGCCGGCCATCCTCATGGCCTCGCTCATCGCCCGATCGGCGGCAACGATCCCGATTGCGTCTCCCGCCTCGAGAAGACCCGTGGTGGCGGTCCGAGCGCTGAACATCAAGTCGGGACGGGGAACAATCACACCCCGCCGGAGACGAACCAGGAAATACGGGATCCGGGCCAGACCGTGGCTTCTGATCCCCCTCAGATCGGCGCTGACCAGGACCTCAGCGATCAGATCGCAGTCGTCCGCGGGGACATCCATCGCCTGGAAGAGGTCCCGGACCAGTCGCCGCGCTACGCCAGCCTCGATCCGGTCCGAGCCGGGCGGTGTCTCTTCTCTCTCCACCATCTGCCTGGGCACCGATCATATAGGATGCATGATCGCCCCAATCGAAGTAACACTTGTTGAACCGAGAACCCATGGCCGCCTCATCGGACACCATCGTGGAGATCCCGCCTCCCGACGTTGCCCCTGCAGAGACCCGCTGGTGGGGATTGGCGATTGTGCTCGTCGCCATGATCGTCGGGCTCGTGGTCTTCGTCTCGATCACAGAGCCACGAGTGGCGCCCATCGACTGGATCGAGGGGGCGGGCCCTACAGGCTCGGTAAACCTCGACAGCCTCGTGGCAACAGCTGATGGGTTTGCCGTGCTGTCGGGCATGACCACCGAGGGTGTCCTTCTCTGGTCGTCGAGGGACGGCGCCACATGGCGATCTCAGCCATTGCAGGATGCACCGTCACAGTTGGCGACCGTAGGAAACGGGCTCATCGCGTACAGCGTGCGCCTCGGGCGCGTGGTCGTCCCGAATGGCGAGGGATGGCTGGAGTCCACAGACAGCCTCGTGTTCCCTGACGAGGTTCGCTCCCGGCAAGGCTCGGGAAGGCCCAGTCTCATCGGCACCGAAGACGGCCTGGTCGCGATGTCATTGTTCGGCGACGTGTGGTGGTCGCAACCTGGGAGAGAATTCGAACTGGCGGTGGCCGAGCCGGATTGGGGCCCGGGCAGCGAAGTCGATCTGGCATTCGACTCGGTGTGCAGACCGCCGACCCGGACCTCCCCCGACGTGCCCCCGCTGGTGGAGACCGACTCGGGGTTCGTTGCCATGATCTCGAGCAACCCGGCCGAACCGTTCGGCATCTGGCCGGTATGTGAGCCAGAGCTTTGGTTCTCCGACGACGGGCGGTCCTGGACTGATTCGGACTCGACACTTGGCGACGGCGCCTATGTCTACAACCTGGCGTGGCGTGACGGGCGTTTCACCGCTGTCGGGGGCTTTGGCATTGGCGAGCCGGCAGCGTGGACCTCCGAGGACGGAAGGGAGTGGGATTTGCTGCCGTCGTTCACCTCGCTCGAAGGCAGCGACCTGTATACGGTCGAGGCAGGTCCCGCGGCCTGGGTGATCCTGGGAAGGGATAGCCAGGAGGCGGACTCAATCGGCTGGACCTCATTGGACGGCACCTGTTGGAGCCCCCTGCCCTTTGAGATATCCGGTTTGGACACGGCGGTCACATCGGAGCACATCGTCATCCTCGATCGGACTTCCTACCCGGAGACCTGGGTTGGGACCATCACAGGCGGAAGCGGCTCCTGTTGATGGCAGCCCGGAGCGGGGCTCACGTGCTGGTCGAATCCCTTCTCGCCGAGGGTGTCGACCTCCTCTTCGGCATCCCCGGGGTGGGAACTCTCGCCGTGTACGACGCCTTCGTCGACCATCCCGAGCTGCGTCACATCGAGGTCAGGCACGAGCAGTCGGCGGTGTTCATGGCCGACGGCTACGCCCGGGCCTCGGGCCGGGTCGGCGTCGCCTTCACCTCCAACGGGCCCGGTGCCCTCAACACCATCACGGCCATGGCCACTGCTCACAACGACAGTGTCCCAGTGCTCCATCTCGTCAGTGAGAATCCGCCCGAGGTCCGAAAGAAGGGAAAAGGCCACTTTCACGACATCTCCGACCAGTTCGGGGTGTTCCGACCGGTGGCGGCCTACGCCGCGCAGGTGGCCTTGGCCGACGAGATCCCGGCGGCGGTCAACACCGCCTTCTTCGCCCTCCGCAACCGGAGACCACGACCGGCCCTGGTCGAGTTCGCAAACGAGGCTTTCACCACCCCTTCCTCGGCCTCAGTGCTGCCCCCTGCTGAACGCGTTGAGCGTCCCATCGACCCCTCCGCGCTTGCCCGCGCCGCCGAGGTATTTGCGTCGGCGGAACGTCCCCTGGTCTGGGCTGGCGGTGGGATCGCCACCGCCGAAGCCGCGGCCGCGTTGAACCAGATCGTCGAACGTCTCGGGGCGCCAGTGATCACCACCCAGAAGGGCAAGGGGGCGATGAGGGCCGATCATCCGCTCCACATCGGGAATTGGGCCAACGAGCAGCCGGTCCGAGACCTCGTCGCCGAATGCGACGTGCTGCTCGCCGTCGGAACCAGGTTCTCCTATTTCCCCACCGGAGGCTGGTCGCTCCGGCTCCCGGACCGAATCGTCCAGATCGACCTCGACCCGGCCGAGATCGGGAGGAACTACCGGGTGGAGGCCGGGGTCGTCGGCGATGCCGGGGCCGTCCTGACCGGCCTCGATGCAGAGCTGGACCGACTCGGGCATCAGCCTCTCCACTGGCGGGACGACGAGGTGGCCAAGGTGCTGAGCCGGATCAACGAGGCGGTGGGCACCCCGGCCGAGATCGAGATGCTCGACCAGATCCGATCCGTGCTCCCTCCCGATGCTCTGGTGTTCAACGACCCGACGACCATCGCCTTCTGGGCTCGGTCCCACTGGAAAGCCGACAGTCCGCGCACCTGGTTCGTCCCCTCCGGCTTCGGCACCCTGGGCTTCGCCCTGCCCGCCTCGATAGGGGCCCGTCTCGCCCGACCCGACGTACCCAGCGTGGCCATAATCGGCGACGCCGGAGTGATGTTCACCATCCAGGACCTGATGACGGCAGTCCAAGAGAACGTCGCCGCCATCGTCATGGTGTTCAACGACGAGGGCTACGGGGTGGAGCGACGCCATCAGGACCATCTCTACGGGAGACGAAGCGGCGTCGACGTCCGACCGCCGAATTTCGTCGCCCTGGCTCACGCCTTCGGGGCAAGGGGGATCAGGGTCGACGACCTGGCCAAGGTCGGTGAAGCATTGGCTTCGGTGCTCGATGCCGACGGCCCCACTCTGATCGAGATCCCGAACCGGTTCAACCACCCCGGATATGGGTCATTTGGAACTTACGAGAAAGGAACGAGTTGACGACGATCGACATCCACGCCCATGCCATCGTCCCCGCCGCTCTGGCGGAGATGGCTTCGAGCCACCCCGATCATGGCCCGGCCTTGATCGAGGACGAGGGGCGTCGATATCTGCGCTACCCGGGGCGGGAACGGCTCGGGCCCCTGCCCGAAGGCATCTTCGAGCCGGAGATCCGGCTTGCCGACATGGACCGGCAGCGGGTGGACCTCCAGGTGATCGCCATCCCCCCTCCCAACTTCCACTACCACGTGCCCCCTGATGTCGGCGCCGACT
>CAZRID010000263.1:0-4818 GCA_964600055.1 uncultured Acidimicrobiaceae bacterium | reverse complement strand
CAGTGAAGACTCATGTTGCGCGAGTCCTCACCAAACTCGGGTTGCGCGACCGTGTGCAAATCGTGGTGTTTGCCTATGAAACCGGTCTCGTACAGCCCGGCGGGAGCTGAACGTCGGACCGCGGCATCGGCTCATCACCGCCGCCCTCGACGCCGGAGTCCCCTCCGAGACGTCCAAGAGGCAGCAAGATATCCCCGACTTCCAAGCCAGGCCCCAACCTGCCGAAGTTGTTGCACCCGAGACCGACGACAGACACCTGGAGCTCTCCAAGTTTCACCATCCTCATACCTACCAACTCCCATTTCGCGCTCAAGATGCAACAGTACGAGCGAAGAAGTCTGAAGCTAAACGGCCCACCCGAGGAACGTTGAACCGCCCCGGGTCTCATAGAGACTCGGTGGTTTGAGTCCCGGCCTCGTCGGTGGGGACGTGTTGACGGTAGCGGTCGGCTTCGAAGGCGTCGGGGGTGGTGTATCCGGGCCCGTTGGTGATCTCGCCGTGGAGGCGCCGGTTGTTGAACCAGTCGACGTATTCGAGGGTGGCCCATTCGACGTCGGCGAGACCTTTCCATGGGCTCCTCGGGTAGATCAGCTCCCACTTGTAGAGCCCGTTGAAGGACTCGGCGATGGAGTTGTCATACGAGTCGCCCTTGGATCCGACCGAGGCGACGATTCCGTTGTCGGCGAGCCGCTCCGAATACCGGATCGACAGGTATTGCCCGGGTTCAAGGGGTGGTCGCAACACCGCCTTGTTGATCGCAGCGTAGAAGCTCGGCGAGGGCTTCGGCGGGTGTGCGCCAGCCGAGGGTTTTGCGGGGTCGGGTGTTGAGGGCACCGCCGCCAAAGGAATAAGAGCCAAAGCTTGCCCGGCCAAGGTTTCAGCAGACCCGATCTGAAGAGAGATGAGAGCGACTCCGAGAGCTATGAGTGCCAGGGAGGTTTGAACGAGTCGGGAGGCTTTGGCTTCGGCAACTGCGACAGCGTGGACGGCGGCGTCATAGGCCCGGCGGGCCACCTCGATAGAACCATCCCACTCCGCCAACGAGCGGAGGTGTACTGGCGGCAGCCATACCGGAGCATCGATGCCGTCACTGGGAGGCGCTTTGGCGGCAGATCGGAAATCGTTGGCGAGCCGTCGCCAGGGGCCAGGCCAAGTCCCATGTGAAAGAGGTGGGTCCCCGGATACAAGCCGAGCAAACGCGGGTGCCAGTACCTCGGTTGCTCCCGAGAGGAACAGCCAGTTGCCTTGCGGGTTCACTTCGAGAAAGACCGGATGGGTATCCGTTTCGAGCCAGTCCTGGACACTGGAGGTCAGCCCCAGGGCGGCTGTCAGCGCGACAGCTTGGCCCGCCAGAGCCTGCGGTGGGTCGTCTACCAAAGAGAAGCCCTGGCCACCGGGGTCGACGGCACGCCAATCGAGGGCTGCGTCCCTTGGTCGTCGCCACACCCATACCCCACAGCCGGTGACGACAACATGGAGGTCAGCCGAAGCGGTGATGCACTCCTGGAGCAGGCTCGGATTGTTCTCGACCAGGTCCAGGTTCGATGGTTCGATCAGAGATGTGAACGGGGCGATGCCCACACCAGGTGACAGCGGTTTGGTGACCACGCTCCGGGAGCTGGTGAACGCTCGCGCCGACCCAACTCGGTTCGAGACAATTGTCGGTGGCGGGGGGATCCCGAGGGAACGCGCGACTGCCAACTGGTAGAGCTTGCGCTCGGCTCTGGCGAGAACGTCGGGGTGGTCGATCCACCGTACGCCAGCAGAGTCGAGCGCTGGTGTCCCTGCTGGTCGCGTTCTTCCAAGCCTCCTTCCAAAGCTTTGTGTGGTACCCCACGTAGATTGTTTCGGTGCCGCCGGAGCCGACTGATCTTGAACGTCTCTTAGGACCTGACCGAAGGCAGCTCCCTCGACCCCGATGGAGTATGGGGATGGCCGTCGTGGTAATCGCCATTGCGATTCTCGTGGGTCTCATCGTTCTGTGGCCACGAGAGGCCCCAACGTTCGACCGTCTTGCCTTCGGCTTCGCTGACGACGTGATACCGGCGACCGTGGAATCTGTGGTGAATGAACCCTGCAGCTTCGCCGCTGACCTGACCTGTGACACGGTGGTTTTCACGGACGGGACAGGCACGTTCCTACAGGAGTTCCCCGATGAGGACGGGCAGCCAGAGTTCGAGACCGGCGACCCGGTCTACCTGTCTCTCGTGGTGGCTGAGGACGGAAGTACTTCCACTAGCTACTACGACAGAAATAGGGCTCCACTCCTGTTGGTCGTTGCCCTCATCTTTGCCATCTCTGTGGTCGCCCTGGGACGAATGCGTGGTGTGGCAGCCTTGGTCGGTCTCGCCATAAGCGTGGCGATCCTTATCTGGTTCATCGTCCCGGCGATCATCATCGGACGTGATGCCGTATTGGTGGCTCTTGTCGGGGGAGGAGCCATTGTCCTTATCTCCTTGTACCTCGCTCACGGCTACACCCCGTTGACACACGTAGCCGCGATTGGAGCCTTCGCCGCACTGGCCCTTACCACAGCCTTATCTTGGGTGGTGGTCGAGTTCGCCCAGTTCACCGGTCTGGCCAGCGAGGAAGCCTTCTATTTGCTGGCACTTCCCGACATCGACCTCACGGGCCTGCTCTTAGCCGGCATCGTGCTTGGAGTTATCGGGGCCCTTGATGACGTGACCGTGACGCAAGCGTCAGCGGTTTGGGAGGTCGGCAAGGCCAATCCCAACATCGAACACCGAGCTCTGTTCGACTCCGGTCTTCGAATCGGGAGGGATCACATCGCCTCCACGGTCAACACTCTTCTCCTTGCCTACGCCGGTGCCGCGATGCCCCTACTCATCCTGTACAGCCTTTCTGGACTCTCCCTCAACGTCGTCGCAACCTCGGAAGTGGTGGCAGTGGAGATCATCAGGACACTGGTCGGCTCCATCGGCCTAGTGGCAGCTGTTCCTATAACGACCTGGCTGGCCGCAACTCATCATCCCCGACAATCGTCGCACGAAACGCCGCCTCAACCCGCAATTCCGCCTGGCTGACATGCGGGCCACGGGAGCAAGCGAGTTGCCATCGCCATCAATCAGGCAGGTGAGGGAATGGTTTCGTAAGTTCTCCGTTGACCTGTGCTGGCCCTCCTAAACGGAAACACCGCGTTGTGGCGTTTGTTGTTTGCGCCAGCCGTGTCGGGTCACGCCTCTTGGTTTGTACACATTGAGTACGAGGATCACCGCCAAGACGACCAATCCTCCGATTGAATGGACAAGTGTGCTGCCTAGGGATGCGAGTTCCTCAGGAGTGGTCGAGGGATCGACGGCGATGTCGGCGAGAGCGCTGACTGTCCGGGTCTCGGACAGGAGGACAGCGGTGGCGAGGACAGTGAGCAGCAGTGAGATGACCACCCAGTAGTGGCGGAAGAGTCCCCATCGCGTGCCGAGCGACATGACGATGCCGCTGATGAGGCTGGCGATGGCCAACGGGACGATCACTGATCGGACGATGATCTCCATGGCCAGGTATGCGGCGCGAAGGGTCCCAGGATCATTGCTTGCAACTGTTCCCACGTCGAGGGCGGCGTAGGCGGCGACGGCCCCAATCCACCCAACCGAAACTGCTAAGTGGATGCTGAGCACGAGCTTTCGCACTCCGGGCCCCATGGTCATGACGCACCCACATACTGCAATCCGACGGTCACTGTTGGGAGGGTGCCAATCGTGTCGCCGGCGCCGGTGTGGAGACCAGGACCATGTTCACCACCGGCCAAAGCCATGACCACGACCAACACCAGGACTAGGACCACGACAACGGCCGCCGAGTACTTGACCCAACCTGGCATGCCAGGTGGTGCCGCCTGGTCGTCGCCGTTTCGCTTGGAGTCACTGCTGCGATCGGTCATGCGCATCCTTTGGGGGCGAAGGACACATCATTATCGAGACACAGTGTCATAGTCAAGTCTTAATGTTCTTAGCCATCCAGGATGTATAGTCGGGAGATGCCGAAGCTGTGGGACGAGACGATCGAAGCTCATCGTCGCTCGGTGCAAGAAGCCACGCTGGAGACAACCGCACAATTAGTGGCCGAACGTGGTCTGCGGGGAGTGACCATGTCCGAGATCGCCGAGAAGACCGGCATCGGTCGCGCCACGCTCTACAAGTACTTCCCCGACGTCGAAACCATCCTCGCCGCCTGGCATCAACGTCAGATTCGCCAGCATCTAACCCACCTTGGTGAGGTCCGGGACCGGGCACAAGGCCCCGATGATCGCCTTGAAGCGGTGCTGACCGCCTTCGCCCACATCCAGCGTGATAGAGCTCGGCATGGTCACGGCCAGCCGCATGGGTCCGAACTCGCCGTCTTGCTCCACACCGACGATCAGCTCGCCCAGGCCCAGCACGAGGTGCACGGGTTGATCGGTGAGCTGATCACCGATGCAGCCACCGCAGGCACCATCCGGAGCGACGTCAGCTCAGAGGAACTCGCCGGCTACTGCATCCACGCCCTCGAGGCGGCGCGCCATACACCCTCCGAGGACGCGGTCTCCCGGTTGCTCATGCTGATACTGGCGGGGATGCGGCCGGAGGGCTGAAGCAGGGGCAGTGCCTCAGGGGGGATACGGTTCGAAGCCTTGGATGCGCTGCTGTTCGCGGACGAAGGCGATGATGGCTTCCACGTCCTCGGGGGATAACCCTTCGATGGGTGGCATGTCACCGAAGGACCAGTGATGAGCACGGGAACCGTTCTGGACCGCGAAGAGGAACGCTCCGTCGGCGTGGTGGCCAGGCTCGTACACCTCGGAGAGGTGTGATGGTCCTTTGT
>CAZRID010000262.1:0-4822 GCA_964600055.1 uncultured Acidimicrobiaceae bacterium | reverse complement strand
CCCCAGGAGCGAAGCGACGTTGGGGGAGGTGGCCCGCAAGGGCCCGAGGGGGTTCTCAGTCGATCCTCGTCGCCCCGGCGCGGTCGAACAGACGCTCTGATGCTGTGTTGCCCGAAGTGATGAAGGCGTCCACCGTCTCCCACCCCTGGTCGCCGAGACTCTGTAGGCATTTCTCGAGCAAGGTTGCGGCAACACCATGGCCCTTTGCCGCCGCTCGTGTCATCACGTAGCCAATCAGTGGGGCCCCTTCGAGATTCGAGACCAGGACCGCAGCCAGGAGAAGATCTCCGTCCTCGATCACCCAGGAGCTTTCCAGGTTGGGCCTGCCGCCCAAATAGTCGACGACCTCGGCCTGCGCCTCGTCGATGCCCTCCCCTTCGTAGTCGATGGTCCCGATGTAGGAGTCGAGCATGAGCTCGGCCAGGCGGTCACGATCATCCGGGATCGGGTGACGGATGAGAAACGGAGGGTCGACGAGATCGTGGGGTGACCGGTCAACGAGGGAGGTCCGATATCGGTAGCGCTCCGGGGAGCCCAAAATCTCAGCCCCAGGACGGCTCGCCGAGACGGTTACGGAGCGACATCATCGTCTTGGCGTGGATCTGACACACCCTGGACTCGGTCACGCCCAATACCTCACCAATCTCTGCCAGGGTCATCCCCTCGTAGTAGTAGAGGGTCACCACCAGACGCTCTCGCTGCGGGAGCCGGTTGATGGCATCGACCAGGCCGTGACGGGTCTCTTCCGCCTGGAAGACGGTCTCCGGGGAGACTCCTGTCGGGTCGGCCAGCATGTCCCCAACCGACGTCGAGGAATCGGAGCCGACGAATTCGTCGAGAGCGGCAATGCCGGAGCGGCCGATCTCGGCCAGGGCGCCCTGGAGGTCATCCACCATCATCTCGAGGGCATCGGCGAGCTCCTGGTCTGTTGGCGGGCGCTGGAGCGTGTGCTCCAACTCGGCGATGGCCGCCTCGATCTGCCGGGCCCGGGACCGAACCGAGCGAGGCACCCAGTCGAGGGCCCGCAACTCGTCGAGGATGGCCCCCTTGATTCGATTGATCGCGTAGGTCTCGAACTTGAACCCACGTTCCAGCTCGAACTTGTCGATGGCGTCGATGAGCCCGAACAGGCCGTAGCTGGCGAGATCGTTCTGGTCCACAGAGCGCGGTAGGCCCGCCCCGACTCGACCGGCCACGTACTTGACCAAAGGCGAGAAGTGGAGGATCAGTCGCTCACGAGCATCGGCATCGGCCGAGGCCTTGAAGCGCTCCCATAGGGCGTCGACCTGATTGGTCTCAGGCCCTCGGGTGGCTTCGGTCATATGTCCCTCTCAGATGCTGGCGGGTCACGGCAGTGTAGATCTGGGTGGTCGCCAGATCGGTATGTCCAAGCAGATCCTGCACCGTTCGCAGGTCGGCACCCCCCTCCAGTAGGTGGGTGGCGAAGCTGTGGCGAAGGGCGTGCGGGAACGTGGCGACCCTTTTTTGGACCACTCTGCGGATCCCCCGTGAATCTAGTCGCCCGCCCCTGATCCCGACCCAGAGGGCCGTTCCGGCTTCAGATCCGGCGAGACCCGGCCTCGCCTCGTAGAGGTATTTGCGGACCGATTCCTGTGCCGGTCGGCCGATGGGGACCCGGCGGGTCTTCCGCCCTTTCCCGACGACGGTGACCATGTCACCTCCGACGTCGTCCACGGTGAGGGAGGCCAACTCTGAAATGCGAAGACCGGTCGAGTACAGGGTGTCAACCAGTGCCTTGTCCCGTATTCCCTCGGGCGTTGAGGCATCGATCGACTCGATGGCGTGGATGACGGTTCGGGTGGGAAGGGCGTGGGGAAGGGGCTTGTCCAGCCGGGGTCTGGAAACACCGTCGAACGGGTTAGTGACCGCCGACCCCCTTCTCCCGGCGTCGTTGTAGAACGAGCGAACCGCCGACGACTTCCTGGTTATCGACCGCTTCGAGTAGCCACCAGCAGAAAGGACTGCCAGAAAACGACGGGCGTGTTGGCGTTCGACATCGGCAATCGATCGGACCTCTTCCTCGTCGCAATAGGCGAAGAACTGGGCCAAGTCGCGTCGGTAGGCGTCAATGGTGTGCGGCGACAGCTCACGCTGGTCCCGCATCCGGGTCAGGAAATCGGTGACCGGTGCAATGGCCCACTCCGGTATCTCGGGGAGACTCACCCTCTGGATGCTATTGGCGCTGGCCGGTCATGCCTGGCACTGCGCACCCTCGAAGGCAGGTGGACAGCCCCCGAGCCTCTCTAATCCTTGACCGCGACCAGGATGTGGAATCGGGAAAACGCGGTCTCCTCGTGACTCGCAGACCCGCCGCCTTGCAGAGCGCGACCAACTCGGAGCGGGTGTTGACCACGTTGCCCCAGGTGACCTCATACCACTGCGCCAGGGCAGCGAACCGCGAAGGCATCGTGCGCAGCCCGGCGTCGGTCTCCGGGTACACCTCGTCGAAGATGAGGAAGTAGCCGCCGGGTTTGAGGGCGCGAGCCACCGCTGCGAACGCCCCCTGCTTCAGCGCGGGGGCGATCTCGTGCACGACGAGAAAGCTCGTCGCCACATCGTACGCCCCGTCGTCCGCCAGCTGATCAGCGCTCTGCACCTGCGCCTCGCAGCGGTCGGCGAGCCCGCGCTCGGCAATCAACCTCCGCGCCAGCTCGACCGAGTAGGGCTCGAGGTCGACGCCGAGGCAGGAGATGTGGGGGAACCGCTCCGCGAGATGCACCACGGCCCAGCCGCCGCCGCAACCGACATCCAAGACCCGGCCTCCCTCGTCGAGCCGTGCCCCGAGCTCGGGGAGCTGCGGCAGCACGAAGTCGAGAAAAATACGGGGCAACGTCTGGAGCGCCTCGGCGACCTCACTCACGAATACTTCACCGTGTTCCTGGTAGGGCTTGGTCGTCCCCGCCCGAAAGTGCCCCGGGTACTCCCGGTAGTCCTCTCCGAGCACCATGTGTACTCGGGGAGCACACGCGAGATAGAAACTCGACGAGGGATCGCCCAGAATCTGGTCAAAATGCGGCGCCATTCGCCACCCTTCATCCTCTCGGTCGAGCAGGCCGAACGCGAACGAGGTCCGGCAAAGCACGTCGGTGTAGAACGGGTTGGTGCCGAGCCGCTCCGCTAGCGCGTCGGAGGAGAGGCCCGGGCTCTGCGATACCGCCTCCCAGACACCGAGTTCCCGCGCGACCTCTACCAAATGGGTCGCGTGGTACCCCGCGACCAGGTCGTAGAGCTTGCTGACTTGGTCGGCCAGCGTCGGCGCAACCACCGGAATGCCTTCATCCATTCTGTGTCCGACCATACCGATTTCGGGGGTGTCGCTACGGCGGAAGCACCACGTCACCTGATCGGCGAAGCTCGCCGGCGATCTCCATCCTGGCCAGACGGGCCAACGCCTCGGCGGCTGTGCAGTCCCAGATCCCGGGAAGGTCGTCGATGGCAAGACCGGTAGGCGGGATCTCGCCTTTGGATTGGGCCGGTTGCCTGGGGGGCGGGCCCAACACCAGGCCCAACTCCGCTATCAGGTCATCGACACCGAACACCGGATATGCGCCGTCGCGGATCAGGCGATTGCAGCCCATCGAAGCGGGCCGGTCGACATCGCCGGGAACGACGAATACCGGCCGACCCAACTCGGCGGCCAGCCGGGCTGTGATCAAGGCGCCACCGGTCATCCCTGCCTCGACCACGACTACGGCGGATGAGATGGCGGCGATGAGTCGGTTGCGAGCCGGGAATCGCCAACGATCGGGCCGGGTGCCCGGCGGATACTCGGACATGACCGCACCATGGCCGTCGAGGATCTTGCGGTAGAGGTCGGCATTCTCGGCCGGATAGACGACGTCGATACCCGATCCGAGAACGGCTACGGCCTCACCTCCGGCGCGGAGAGTGCCGCGATGGGCAGCGGCGTCGATACCCCGAGCCAGGCCGCTGACAGTGGTCCAGCCCGCCCCGGCCAGAGCGCCACCAAAGGCTCCCGCGAGGGACATGCCGTATCGGGTGCTTCTCCGGGTTCCGACCACCCCGACCGCGGGAGCCGTGCTCGTCTCGCCGAGCACGAACAGAGTCGGCGGGGTCTCCAGATCATGAAGCCCGGCCGGGTAACTCTCGTCATCGGGGCCGATCTGGCGGAGATCAGTCATCCCGCCATTCGCCGCGGAGTCCGACGGCCTCCGCCATGTGCGTCTCTTCCACCTGGTCGACTCCCTCCAGGTCGGCGATTGTTCGCGCTACACGTCGCACCCGATCCGCACCGCGGGCAGTGAGCACCGCGTTGCCGACTGCCGACGCCACCAGACGCCGTGCCTCGGACGACTCGTGGATCAGAGATGGATTGGCAGTCGACAGATAGCGATTCACCTGACCTCGATCCAATTGAGCCTCTCTCGCCTTCTCGACGCGCGCCGACACCGCAGAGCTCCGCTCACCATCGGGGCCCGAGTATTCATCTGCCTCGACACGGCCGACACGGACGATCAAGTCGAATCGGTCGAGCAGAGGCCCCGAGATGCGGGACCGGTACCGACCCCTGATCGCCGGACGACAGTCACACGGCCGCCTTCCATCACCGTGGAACCCACATGGGCACGGGTTGGTCGCTGCCAGCAGTTGGAACGAAGCCGGGAAGTCGACCGATATCCCACGTCTAGCCACCGAAACGAATCCCTCCTCGAGAGGTTGGCGCAGGGTGTCGAGATGGCCACGAGGGAACTCCGCCAACTCGTCGAGGAAAAGGATCCCTCGATGAGCAAGCGAGACTTCGCCGGGAACCGGGTTGCCGCTGCCACCGCCGACGAGTGCC
>CAZRID010000261.1:0-4866 GCA_964600055.1 uncultured Acidimicrobiaceae bacterium | reverse complement strand
CCCTTCGGGCTACTCCCCCCTCCGGGGGGAGAAACAGAAGCGAAGTTTTCCTCCCCCGAAGGGGGAGGTGGCCCGCCAGGGCCGGAGGGGACTCTGCTTTGTTTCCTCCCCCGACGGGGAGGTGGCCCGCCAGGGCCGGAGGGGGTTCTGCTTTGTTTCCTCCCCCGAAGGGGGAGGTGGCCCGCCAGGGCCGGAGGGGGACTCTCGGGTTACGCGAAGGGACGGGGCCCGAAGGCCCCGTCCCTCATCCTGATCCTGGTCCTGGTCTGATCAGGAAGCCCACTCGCTGATCTTCTGCTGGATCCTCTCGGCAGTCTCACCGGTGAGTTCCTTCACCCTTCCGGTGAACTGCTCGAGGTTTCCACGAGCCTGCTCGATCTCCTGATCGGTGAGATCGCCCCACTCGGCCCTTATCTTGCCTTTGACTATCTCCCAGGTCCCCTCGTCCTGGAGACGCTCGTACCATTCACGTACGGGCTGGACATTGCTTTCCATTGCGTTGCTCATCGAAATCTCCTCTTGAGAAC
Source organism: uncultured Acidimicrobiaceae bacterium (assembly GCA_964600055.1). Classification (GTDB taxonomy): domain Bacteria; phylum Actinomycetota; class Acidimicrobiia; order Spongiisociales; family ZC4RG35; genus JARDZU01. The sequence goes on along the minus strand of CAZRID010000261.1, from coordinate 4,339 downwards.
TCGCCCGGGAGTGTCCCAGGGCACGAGTCATTTACCCGCAGAGGAGGTGGGTGAAACGGTTCTATTGCTGGCCACTGCTCGATTGCCGGCCGACTTCGCCCTCGGCGCGCTGATCATGGGAAACGGGTAACCCCCTCGGGGATCAACCAGCCTCGGTCGAACAGGCGCCGGTCGGCCGGAGCTTCCGCTCCACGGTAAGGGGCAGGCTCGGCCGGGGCTTCTGCGCCGGTCGGCCGGTGGCTTCACCCCGGGTGCAGCGCTAGTTGGAGCGACCGACCACGTATCCGAGGAGGAGGCCACCTGCGGCGGCCCAGACCACGGAGAAGTCATCCCCGACGGAGGCGATGGAAGGCGCATTGGCGATCCTCATGATCGCCGCCCCCGTGATGCCGCCGATGATCCCGATCAGGGCCGCCCCGAAGAGGTTGTCGGCACTGGCGAAGAACCCGCCGATGAGACCCGCCACGGCTCCCACCCCACCGCAGATGGCCAGTGCTTCCCACGTGGATGCTGCTAAGAACATGCGGACAGACTAAGCCCGACCTATGGGGAGTCGATGGATCTATCGGCCCTCAGGCCGAAACGACCTTTTCATCGACCACGTGCGACATGGGAAATTGGACCGAACGGCCCGCCATGTTGAACGGCTCGGTAAGCATCACCATGATGGTGCTCGGCCCGCGGCTAACCACGTGACCGGTGTAGGTGTGGAAACCGTCTTGATCTTGTGTAATGAAAGTAACGACCATATCTATATGACTCCGACTCAATTCATCGGTTGATGGTTTCCGATTCCGTAGGGTCCGAAGACCCATAATGGCTTCCCCCGCCGGGGGCCACGGTTTATCCACCCGTTACGAAAGCCAACATAAATTCGGAGTCGACGTGCGCCTTTTAGTTGTTGAAGACGAGCCAGACCTCGCAAACGCGATTGCCCGGGGCTTGCGCCGCGACGGGCACGCCGTGGACACGGCCCTCACCGTCGGTGACGCCGACATCAAGCTCCGCACCGCGGGATATGACCTCGTCTGTCTCGACTGGAATCTGCCAGACGGGTCCGGAATTGCCCTCTGTCGAAACCTGGTCAGCGGGGCCTTGCCCACACTCGAGGGTGACAGGCCACGGATCCTGATGCTCACTGCCCGAGATGGTGTCGAGGACAGGGTGGCCGGCCTCGACTCGGGAGCAGATGACTATGTGGTGAAGCCATTCGCCTTCGCCGAGCTTTCCGCAAGGGTCCGTGCTCTCCTACGTCGTGACGAACAGACCGATCCGGTGATCGACGTCGGGCCCCTGCGTCTCGACCCGGCTCGGTTCGAAGCCACGAGGGATGGGCGGCCTCTCGAGTTGACGGCGAAGGAGTTCTCCCTCCTCCACTATTTCATGGCTCATGCCGGAGACGTCCTCGGCCAGGAACATCTGCTCGAGCACGTCTGGGACGAGATGGCCGACCCTCTGACCAATGTGGTCCGGGTGACCGTCAGCAATCTTCGCAAAAAACTCGGTGAGCCTCCGCTGATCACGACGGTGTCCGGACGTGGATACCGGCTGGGAGACTGATGCCATCGGCCTGGCGCTCGATTCGCTTCCGTCTCTCAGTCCAATACTCGGCGATCGTGTTCGGGTTGGGGGGTGCGTTGCTGGGCTTGGTCTATCTCGCGCTGCGCCGCTATCTCCGGGCGCAGACCATGACCCAGTTCGTGTGGACCGGCCGGCCGGTGTTCCAGGACGGGGTCCAGATCGGGGTGGTCCCCAGCCTGGAAGCCCAGGAGATCCGGATGATCGAATCGGTATACAACGAGATCGTTCTCAACGAGGTGGCGAGATTCACCATCTTCGCCCTGATCGCCTTGTTCCTGCTCAGCCTCGTCGTTGGCTGGGTGATGTCAGGGCGGGTACTGAAACCGATCGGGGAGATCACCAAGGTGGCGAGGGAGATACAGGCCTCGGACTTGAGCCGCCGGATTGTGCTCGAGGGCCCCGAGGACGAGATGACCCGCCTCGCGTCCACCTTCAACGGGATGCTCGAGCGGCTCGATCAGGCCTTTGCCAGCCAGAGGAGATTCCTGGCCGACACCAGTCATGACCTGAGGACTCCTCTCACCGTCATCCGGTCGAATGTGGAAGTGGTGGCGGACGACGAGACGGCGAAGGTCGAGGAGTGGCAGGAGGTGGGAGCCATCGTCCGGCGCAACGTTGAGAAGATGTCTGAGATGATCGATGGTCTTCTGGCCACGGCGCGGCTCCAGACCGGAAAGGGGCAGGCGGTGGCGCTGAATCTCGCAGAGCTCGTCGAGTCCAAGGCCGCCGAGCTCGAGAGCGTGGTGGCCGAGAAAGGGATTGAGCTGGAAACCCGGACCGCTCCGACCCTGGTGGAGGGTGTCGAGGTGTCTCTCGACCGGGCCTTCACCAACCTGCTCGACAATGCCATCGGGGTGTCAGCACCGGGGTCAAGGATCCAGATCGGTGCCGGTGTCGTGGGGGAGTGGGCGTGGATGGCGGTCGGCGATGAGGGACCGGGGTTGCCCGAGGAGCCAGAAGGTGGACGTGTTGGCCTCGGCCTTTCGATCGTCGAACAGATCGCCCAGGCTCATGGCGGAGCCCTCGCGCCTTTCGCCGGATTGGGTGGGATGGGCACCACGATGGTGATCTGGCTCCCGACAACAAGTGCGAAGACTTCGCACCCGGCTGTCTCACCATTTACAGCTGCTTGAACATGGATCCGTAGGTTGGGCCCTGCCAGTAGGTTTACATCAGATGATTGGAAATGACGACATGACCCAAGAAAAGACAACCGAGGGGATCTCGATTGAGAACGAGGCCCCGGTTGACCAGCCCGCTGTGGCTGTGGCGACCGAGCAGACATCGGCCATGGCTGCCCCATCGCCCGAGGCCCGGCCCCCAACGTTGCCAGTGACCGAGGAGCTGCCGGCGATGGCTGCCCCGTCACCGGAGATGCCGTCCGAGGCCCCGGTGACCGAGCAGCTGTCCGCTGGCTCGATTCCTACTCCGACGGCGACAACGCCCCCGCCCGCAGCCCCACCGAGCACCCCGCCTCCCGTCGCTGCGTCGGCCACCAACAAGAGATCCATCTGGATCCCATTGCTGATGGCCCTGGTGCTCGTGGCTGCCTCCTCCGGCGTGACTTACCTCTTGACAACCGAGCGGTCGGGCGGGACGGCCGCCACCAGCCAACAAGAGCAGCAATCGCCTGACCTCGTTGTCGGCGAAGAGCCTGTTGCCGACGCCGCGGCGGTCATCCTGCCCTCGGTGGTGCAGATCCAAACCGAGGGCGGAGTCGGCTCCGGTGTCATCTACGACCCCGATGGTCTGATCCTCACCGCGGCCCATGTGGTCGGTGTCAGCGAGACTGTCACGGTTCGCTTCGGCGACGGCGAAGAGGTGGAAGGGACAGTCCTTGGTGGCACATCTGGCGCCGATGTGGCTGTGGTGCAGGTTGACCGCACCGGTCTGCCGGCGGCTGAACTGGCATTGGATGCGGATGCCCAGGTGGGCCAGATGGCGATCGCCGTCGGCAGCCCGTGGGGTCTGCAGAGCACCGTCACCGCCGGGATCGTGTCCGCGGTGGACCAGGCAATCCCCTCAGGCGAATCGGCCCGTGCCGTGCTCCAGACCGATGCCGCCATCAACCCCGGTAACTCCGGCGGCCCCCTGGTGGACCGTGAGGGCCGTGTCATCGGCATCAACGTCTCCATCTTCAGCCTATCCGGCGCCAATGACGGAGTCGGATTCGCGGTCCCGATCGACATCGCCAGCGACATCGCAGAGCGGGTTGTAGCCGGTGAGTCGATCCAGTCTGCCTTCCTCGGTGTGAAGGGAGTAGATGTCGAGTCCGGTCAGGCCGGGGCGGTGATCGGCGAGGTGACAGAGGGCTCAGCGGCCGATGAAGCCGGGATCGAGGTCGACGACCTCGTGATCTCCCTCGACGGGATAACGGTGCAGGGCATCGCCGACCTCGCCGCCCAGGTGCAGACCCATCAACCCGGCTCAACCGTCGAGATCGTCGTGATTCGTGACGGAGAGCAGATCACGCTGAACGTGACGCTCGGCGAAAGACCCGACAACCTGGGCTAGTGGCCCGACAGTCCCTCCCGGTGGGCCCGGCTATCATGGCCGGGCCCACCATTGTTTGGCGGGTGCCCCGGAGGCAGCGAAGCCGGTGAGATCCCGGTGCTGTCCCGCAACTGTGAAGCCCCCTCGCGGGGGACGAGCCAGGTCGCCTGAACCTCCAGGGCCACGATGAAAGTCTCGGATGAAGACGGAAACGTGGGCTCAGGGAAGCCACCACACCTCTTCATCCTCCTAAATGGAGGATGTT
>CAZRID010000260.1:0-4870 GCA_964600055.1 uncultured Acidimicrobiaceae bacterium | reverse complement strand
TCGAGATCGGCTAAAACGTTCGTGGTTCCCGATCACTCGCCGAGCAGTTGCTGGTACAAGCCCAGGTTCTCGGGGCCGAAGCAGACGAAGGTCACCGCCTCCAGCGCATCCGGGTTCGCCGACAGCCAATCCGTGACCGCACCGACCGCGGTCGCGGCTGCCAGTTCCTTGGGGAATCGATACACACCGGTCGAGATATTCGGAAAGGCCACGGTGCGAGCCGAGGCACTCCGAACCAGATCGAGGCTGTTCCGATAGCACGACGCCAGCAACTCGGTCGCCTCATCCTCTGAGACGGTGCCCCAGATCGGTCCCACGGTGTGGACCACATGCCGTGCCGGCAGATCCCCCGCGGTGGTGATGACCGCTTGACCGGTCGGGAGCTCACCCTGGCGGGCAACGATCTCCTTGCACTCCTCGAGGATCGAAGGGCCTCCGGCCCGATGAATTGCTCCATCGACGCCGCCCCCACCCATCAGCGACGAGTTGGCGGCATTGACGATGACGTCGATGTCAACGGTGGTGATGTCGGCCTGGATGGCCTCGAGTCGGGTCACGACCCGGACGGAACGTCAGGCGACGGCGTAGGGCAGTCGGTGCTGGGATCCGGCCACGCCGAGCAGTGACGCCTCTTCTGTGCGGGAGAGGAGCCGACGCCGCACCGACTCGGCAACCGCGTCCCGACGGGGGTTTGGTCCCCTTCCAAAAGCGAGTAGGGCGGCTTCAGTGCTCATCACGGCTGCCCGGAACGGATCTGGCAGAACCGCATTGAGTGCCACCAGCCAGACCGATCTGGTGACTCTGGAAGCAGCTTCGAGCCCTGTCATCAGAGCCCGTTCGATCGATGCCAACTCGTTGTCCCGTCCCGCGGTCACCAGTTGCAATGTCTGATGGAGCAAACGCTGCACGAGGTCCCGGGACGCATCGGTCAGGTCGGGGGTGTGATATCGGTAGACGATGGAGGCACAATCGATGGCGTAGAGGCGGGCGTAGGTCTCGTCCCATTCCCCTACCCGGTAGCGCTCGATCTCGAGCAGTTCGGCGATGGTCGCGAGCCCGTCGCTCTGGTTAGACCTTGTTTGGCCCGCTTGAACATGGTCTGGTGCCAACATCGCCTTCTCCTTGCCCCTTCCCAGTCGCCTTTGCTCCGTCTTGTGGATAATTCCGAAAAACCAAGGTTTTGGGCATGGGCCGCATGGCCTATTTTTTCCACAGCCGTCTGGACTAGTCAGCCAATCTATTCCGGGGCTGGCGGCTTGTCACGGGAAACATGTCCCAACTAGATTGCCGCGCTACCGCCGAACCCGGAAAACACCGGGTGGGGGGAACCAACCTTTTGGGGCGAATCCAGACACCATTGCCTGGTAGGGCGAGCTTCCTGCCCGAGTCCGTCAGCTAACTCCCAAGGCGACAGAGGAAGAAACTCCATGTTGGAGACTTTTGGCGCTGCCTCGCATGACGAGGTGCTTCAACTCGTAATACAGATCGCGGTTCTGCTGGCGGCTGCCAGGCTCCTTGGCGGACTCGCCCAGAGGCTGGGCCAGCCAACAGTCGTTGGCGAGATCCTGGCTGGGGTCATCCTGGGGCCCTCGCTTCTTTCGGGACTGGTGCCCTGGATCGGCGAATGGATCCTTCCCCAGACTGAAACGCAGGGCTACCTTCTCGAAGTGGTGGCCTTGATCGGCGTGATGTTGCTGCTCGTCGTGACCGGTCTCGAGACTGATCTGGCGCTGATCAGGCGGCGAATTGGCATCGCATTGGGTGTCGCCGCCGGAGGGCTCGTGGTGCCATTTGCGACCGGGGTGGCTCTCGGGTTCTACCTGCCCGACCACCTACTGGTCGATCCATCGGATCGCACGGTCTTCGTGCTCTTCCTCGCCACCGCTCTCTCCATCTCGGCCATCCCTGTGCTAGCGAGAGTCCTGATGGATCTCGACCTGATGCGACGGGAGTTTGGCCAGACCGTCCTTGCCGCCGGGATGATCGATGACATAACCGGGTGGACCCTGCTTGGCCTGGTGACGGCGCTAGCGAGCGCCGAGGCGATCAGCTCGGGGACGGTGGTGCAGGCGGTAGCCATGGTGGCGATCTTCATCCTGGCCACGGTGACCATCGGGAGATTCCTCGTAGATCGAGGACTCAACGTGATCCAGGATCGATTCCGCGGTCGCGACTACCTCCTCACTCTCGTCGTCGTTCTCGCCTTCGGATGGGGAGCATTCACCCAGGCCCTCCATCTCGAGCCTGTCATCGGAGCCTTCGCCATCGGGATCCTCTTCGGCCGTCTCCCCCGCTTGCCCACCGATGTGATCCACAAACTCGAGAGTGTCGCATTGGCGATCTTCGCCCCGATCTTCTTTGCGGTGGCAGGATTGAAAGTCAACGTGGTCGGCCTCCTCGAGCCCGAGTTGATCCTGCTGACCATTGTCGTGATCGCAGTCGCAACATTCGGGAAGGTTGCCGGCGCGTACGCCGGGGCACGCCTCATCTCCGGGCAGAGCCATTGGCTGGCTCTCGCCTATGGCTCAGGCCTCAACGCCCGGGGGGCGGTGGAGATCATCATCGCCACCATCGGACTCTCGCTCGGGATACTCACCTCTGAGATGTTCTCAATCATCGTCTTGATGGCCGTTGTGACATCCCTGATGGCTCCGGTCGCCTTGCGCTATTGCCTGGCAAGGGTGGAGCCGGGGGCTGAAGAGGAAAAGCGACTGGCGAAGGAGGACGCCCTTCAGGACAGCTTCCTGTCAGGTCTGCGCAGGGTATTGGTTCCGGTGCGGCCCAGAATCGGACAAGTGGGCACGCAGACCATCCAGGCTGTGCTTGTGGCCAGACTCGGCGAGACCAACGACATATCGACGACTCTCCTTGCTGTGGCGGATGCCTCAGATCGAGCTCTGGCCGCGGAGTACCTCAATCGTCTGAGAAGCGTGTTCACCCGAGGCACTACCACTCGAATCGTGTCCGGCCACGACCCGGTCCAGGAGATCCTCGCCGAGGCGGAGGCGGACTACGACCTCTTGGTGATCGGCACTCCGACACTGAGCCAATCCCAGGATTCGCTGTTTGGCCTGCTTATCGACGACATGATCAAGTTGTCCCGGACTCCGACGCTGGTGGTCAGAGGCGAGAATGTGCCGGACGACTGGGCGCCCACCCGCATCCTCGTCCCCGCAAATGGCAGCACGAGCTCTCGCAATGCCGCCGACCTTGCTTTCGCCATCGCCGGGTCCGATGCAGTTGTCACCGCGGTGCACGTGGTGACCCCGACCCGGTTGGCCGGGCTGCGTACCAACCTTGCACTCGACGTCACCGCCGAACTCGAGGTGGTGGCGACCCGTTTGGGTCAACAGGTGCAGACAGTGGTGCGTGAGGCCGACGACGTCGAGACTGGAATCCTCGACGCCATCGTGGAGTTCGACGCCGATCTGCTCTTCCTGGGGACCAGTGTTCGGGCCGGCACGACGCGACTCCATCTCGGTCCCCGTGTCGAATACCTCACCCGGCTGGCCCCTTGCCCGGTGGTCATCCTGAACAGCTAGTGCCCCGACCACTAACGTTTGCCGCGTTCAGGACGGCCAGATGACGCCGCTGGCTGCGTCCTCGGCCTCGACGAACGGATCAGTGCGCCTTCGTCCTGCGTCCTTGCCAGCGACGCCCCTGACTCGCCCCAAACATCGCCAACGTCAGTGGCCAGGGCACTAGCCGTATTCGTAGAAGCCCTTCCCGGTCTTCCTCCCGAGGAGACCGGCTTCGACCATCCTGGTGAGGAGCGGGGGAGAGGCGTACATCGTCTCTTTGAACTCGTCGAATAGGACGTCGGCCACGTGCTTCATGGTGTCGAGGCCGACGAAATCGGATAGCTCGAGCGGCCCCATCGGGTGATTGGCGCCGAGACGCATTCCGGCATCGATGTCCTCCTTGCTCGCCACTCCGGCCTCGAACATTCGTATCGCACCCAGCATGTACGGCACGAGCAGCATGTTGACGATGAACCCGGCCCGATCCTTGGCCCGGATGACGGTTTTCCCCAACGTCTCGGCGTAGCTCTGGACGCGGGTCTCGACCTCTGATGACGACATCACCGTCGTCACCAGCTCAACCAGCCCCATGACAGGCACCGGGTTGAAGAAGTGGAGCCCGACGACCTGGTCGGGTCTTGTGGTTGCGGCTGCAATCCTGGTGATCGGGATCGACGACGTGTTGGAGGCGAGGATGGTGTCATGGGGGACGACCGCGTCCAGATCGGCGAAGATCTGCTTCTTGAGTCCCTCGTCCTCGGTCGCGGCCTCGATAACCAGTTGACGATCGGCCTGGTCGGCGAGATCGGTCGACAGGGTGATGCGACCCAGGATCGAGTCGCGTTCGGATGACTCGAGCTTTCCCTTCTCCACCGCCCGATCAACTGACTTTCCGATACGTGCCTGAGCGGTCTCCGCGGCCTCGGCGTTGATCTCGTGGACGATGACATCACTCCCGGCGCCGGCGCAGACCTCGGCGATCCCCGAGCCCATCAACCCGCCACCGATGACCCCGACCCGTATGATGCTCATGGCAAGGATGGTAGGGATCGACACTGCCTGGAATTGTGGCGGCAGTCCGGCCGACCGGGCCACCTCTCAAGAACCCCCTCCGGCCCTTTGGGGCACCTCCCCAACGTCGCTTCGACAGTGCCTGGAATCGCGGCGGCAGCTCCGGCCGACCGGCGTCTGTTCGCCTGACGGACAGGTCTGGTGTGAGATCAGCTTCAGGTGATCCCCGGCGGTGCGATATGCCTACGGACCAGGAGACTTACGGGCGAAGTCGGCCGGCAATAGGATCAGCCCGCTCACCGGCGCGGAGCCAGCATGCTGCCTGATGATGTGGACCC
>CAZRID010000259.1:0-4887 GCA_964600055.1 uncultured Acidimicrobiaceae bacterium | reverse complement strand
GCGACGCCCCTGACTCGCCCTGAACATCGCCAACGTCAGTGGCCAGAGCACTAGTCGAGCGACTCGCAGGAGACGGTGACCGTCTGCAGGTTTCCCGCCGGAATCAACTCGACCTTCACGTCGATCTGACAGTTCTCATCAGGCCCTGAGGGGGCCGTGTACCGGCCCCTGGTAACTTCGATCGACTGCAACGGCCGCTCCTCGAAGACAAACTCTTCCGGAACCTCGGTAACGGCCTCAATCGACGTGCCATCGATCAAGAAGGCTCGAAGATAGGCGCCGGTGTTTCCCCCCGCTCTGCCACTGCGATTCAGTTCTCCCTGGACATCGACGCGAGCTGCCAGAATCTCTTCCTGCTCGAACACGGGGTCACACCATGATCGCTGAAGCGACTGATCGCAGTTCGCCGTGATGCCCCACCCACCGGCGATCACGACCAGTCCCACCACTCCCCCGGCGATGACCGCCTTCCGGTTGACACGCGGAGTCTCCCACCAGGCGATCAGCGAGGTGATGAACCCACCGACCAGTGCGGCCCAACCGAGTCGAACCCATGTCCGCGATGAGTTGTCATCGGCGGTGAGGCCAATCACCACTACCGCACCGAAGATCGCAAATGCAGTCAGAAGCCACCGAATCACTGTGGCCCGCTGCCTGTCGCTCGTCCTCAGCGACATCAAGCCGAATGCGAGGAGGGCGGCCGACGCGCCGAAGATGATCCATTCCAGGGCGATGGTTCCGGCCGGGGTACGAATCAAGAGTATGGCCCACACCAGGAAGGCCAGGGCGGTGACTGACAAGAGGATTGCGGGCAGACGACTCGGCGTCATCGAGACGCCCTACTTCATCGGCTTGCGATAGACGGAGACATGCTGTCCCGATTGCTCGGTGAAACGACGACGGTCGTACCAGCCCCAGCGCGCTTCGAGCTCGAGCCCGGCGAGACGGGCCATGAGATCCATCTCAGCCGGCCAGGCATAACGGACGGTGACCGGTAAGACCACGGTCGTACCGTCTTCGAGACGTCGCACCTGATGGGAGACGACGATCTGCTCGACTGGGTTGTGGATAGATATCTCGTAGGCATGTGCGTCATTCGAGGAGATGCTCGAGACGTTCATGTAGGCGCCATAACGATCAAATCTCTTGACGTCGGGGACAAAGGTGTCGAGAACAAATCGCCCACCTGGCTCCAGTGCCCGTGCTGTGTTGGCGAAACAGTCGAGCTGGCGATCCTGGTTTGGGAGAGCAAAGAGGGTGTTGAACGGCAAATACACGAGGGGAAACGTCCCCTCGACCTCCACGTCTGCAAAATCGCCCTTGATGATCTCGATGTCATCGCCGCCAGGTTTTGCGCGCAACAGCGAGATCATGTCATCGGAGATGTCGATCCCGGTCACAGCAACGCCAGCCGCACTGAGAGGCAGAGCCACCCGACCGGAGCCGATCGCCAGCTCCACGGCTCGTGGCGGGGAGCCGGCAATCGGAAGCAGGAAGGCGACCTCGGAGTCGACCGTGGCAAAGATGTCGTCGTAGTACGGCGCCCAACTGGAGCCATAGGTCTCGATGTCGTACTCGCTCATCCACCAACTTTCGCACACCCCACCGGATTCCTCAGCCAATTACCTACTCTCGCCGCATGCCGGTAGATCAATCAGTCCTGGAATCTATGAGATTGCTCGGGATCATTTACGAAGAGATGGCTTGTGACCCTGCTTTGGCCGACACTGCCCAGTTCTGTGAGGCGTATGACGTCCCTCTCGACCGGTCGGCCAACACCATCCTCGTTGCCTCCCGAAAGCCCGAAGGCCAAATTGTGGCGTGCCTCGTCCTCGCTACGACACGTCTCGACGTCAACGGTGTCGTGCGTCGGAGAATGGGGGTGAGGAAGGCGAGTTTCGCCAACGCCGAACAGACCCGGGATCTCACCGGTATGGAGATCGGAGGGGTGACCATCTTCGGTCTCCCGGAAACCCTCCCGGTATGGGTCGACCCCCGGGTCATGGACAACGACTGGATCGTGATCGGGGCCGGATCGCGCACCGCAAAGATTCGCCTCGACCCCCGCCAACTTGTCGGGCTCGATGGGTTCGAGGTAGTCGAAGATCTCGCCCAGGACGTCTCAGCCTGAACGCTTGGCGGAACGTCTAATCAGCATGAAGTAGCCGACGATGCCGACCACGGTGAACCCGAACCACTGGATGGCGTAGGCCAGGTGCGAGCCTTCGTCCTCGAAGGTAGGTGCAGATGCAAGGATCGGCTGGCCCGTCTCCTGCTCACCAAGCAAGGAGAGGTACACCGGAGTGAGGTCGAAGGGAACCTGATCCTGGATACGGTCGATGTCGACCCGGTTCATGGCTACCAGACGGCCATCCCCCGGATCTACCGGCCCCAGGGCCTGGCGTTCCTGCGTTGGACGTACCCAGCCCTCGATGGTGATCTCCCCTTCCGGCGGAGCTGCCTCCACGACGGGCACATCGTCCATCCCTAAAGGAACCCAACCCCTGTCGACAAGAACCGCGCTGCCTTCCTCTCCGAGCAGAGGGGTGATGACATGGAACCCGGCAGCCCCCTGATACACCTGGCTCCTGATCAGCACCTCATGCTCGGGTTGGAACACACCTGTGGCGGTAGCCCGACGAAACTCGAGGCTCCCTACGTCGTCACCTGTCGCACCGAGAAGCATCTCGACACCGACCGGGGGCGCTTCGTACCTCGACTCCCCCACTGTGTTGATCAGTTGGCGCTCCTCGAGACGGCGTAGCTGCCAGAAGCCGAGATTGACGAAGACCACCACCAGGATGAGGACCACGAGGTGGGCCACCATCCACCGTGGGGTCAGCAACCAGCGCACTAGGCGGCTAAGGGAATCTCATCGTCGTCGAGGAGAGCCTGAGCCGCAGCCTCGATGCTCGTCTCGTCACGTCGCATCGCGGTCGGAACGGACACCATCGGGCCCACCGCTTCGGCATTGATCCGACCAGCTTCAATGAGCACGCGGGCTATGTCATCAGTCCAGTACCAGGGCACGAGCAACCTCCGGGGTGAAGTCGAAGGGACAGGGACCTGGCCACTGTACCCCCGATGTCAATCCCTCAAATCGTCAATGAACATGGGCTCTACACCGCGACCGGCTCGAGCTCTTCGACGTCCTTGACATGCACCTGCTCAGCCACCACCTCGACTCGCGACCGGCGGCCATCGGGTGACTCCCAGAAGCGCCGTTGTACCGCGCCGCAAACCCAGACGCGTCGTCCTTTCGTTGGCATGTCGTCGAGAAACTCGTCCGGCGGGTCCCACAAGGTGACCGGCACCACGTCCACCCGACGTCTCGGCTCATCACTGCGAACTGTGACCAGAAGTCGGACCAAACGGATGCCGGAGTCGAAAGCCTTCAGCTCCGGATCGACGGCCAGCTTCCCACAGAGCACAACCAGATTGAGATCCATGACACTCTCCCCTTCTCATGTATCGGGGAAGTGCGTATGAGATGAGAGTGTCAGACGGAAGGGACAGATTTTAGAGAAGGGCGGTGCGCAGCTCGTCGACACCCTCGAAGTCGGTCTCTTGCTCATCGAGCGCGGCCACCAGACGCCGGGCGGCGTCCTTGTCCCCCGCGGCGAGGGCAACCCTGGCGGCGACGTACCAGCGACGAAGCTCACCAGGTGACGGTGAGGCGACGAGATGTCCCGGCTTGATGATCTTCCACGCCTCGAGGGGCTCGCCCTCGTCGAGGAGAAACGACGCATAGACCACCCTTGCCTCATGGGAGACCGTGGCCGATATGTCCAGGTCCTGGAGCAAGTTCCAGGTCTTGGTGACATCCGCGTTGCGTCCGAGCGCCCGGAGACAGTCCATCTCTATCGGCATGTGGATCAGATCCCCGGTGAGCCGGCGGAAGGTGCGGAGCTCTCGCAGGGCCTCTTCCCATGCACCGGTGTGATAGGCGGAGAGGCCGAGCATCTCACGGACGGTCGAGGAGCGTGGCGCCAGGTTCTTCGCCTTACGCAACTCGGGGAGGGCAGCGGCGTAACGCTCGTCGGCGAACTGGTTGAGCGCCTTGGCCAGATGGTTGAGAGCCGGATCACGCCGATCCTTGGGCGTTGAGCGCTGGATCTCCTCACGGACCCATTTCGGGAGCTGGCCCGAGCTCACCGAGGTCACAGTTTGATGCTGGCGAGGCTCGCGGCTGTCGTGGCCATCACGGCGAGGCGGGTCGCCCCTGCGCTGATATCCGCCCTTGCCCTTGGGCTGGTGCTTCCCGCGGTAGTCCTTGGGCTTGTCCTTGTCGGGGCGGTTGGTCACCGGTTGTCCCTCGCCGTCAAGAAACTCTGGATCTCGTCCGTGACCCAACCGGGAAACTGAGACGAGGTTGGTGAGCCGGCGCCGCGCTTCGACTGACGTGGGTCACGATCGGAACGGCCAGGCTTCACCTCGTCGTTGGTCTTGTCGCGCTCAAAGGGGTTCTTCACCGTTTCTCCGAAATAAGAGAAGGGCCGCCAACGGTAGTCGGCGGCCCTTCGACGTTAATGCCCGGCGGTGACCTACTCTCCCAGGGGGTTGCCCCCCAAGTACCATCGGCGCTGGCGGGTTTCACTTCCGTGTTCGGAATGGGAACGGGTGGTTCCCCGCCGCTGTAGCCACCGGACAAAGTTTTGAGTCTCGGCAACCCGAGCACTCCATAGCGAGCACAAACATCGAGGATTCATTCCAAGCCCTCGGCCTATTAGTACCGGTCCGCTGAACACATTGCTGTGCTTACACGTCCGGCCTATCAACCTGGTCTTCTACCAGGGGCCTTAACCGGTTAATCCGGTGGGAAGTCTCATCTTGAGGTGGGCTTCGCACTTAGATGCCTTCAGCGCTTATCCCGTCCGTACATAGCCA
>CAZRID010000258.1:0-4889 GCA_964600055.1 uncultured Acidimicrobiaceae bacterium | reverse complement strand
CCGCTTGGAGATCTACGGATCAGGAGGTTGGGTGTTCGAGTCGCCCCGGGCGCGCTGCTGAACTCCTTGCAATGCAAGGGATTCCAATCGAGGCCGCTCCCCGTACCGTCTGACGTTTGGGAGCCATGTTGGGAGCCAGGATCAGACCGGGCAGTCACGCTGATGGCCTACCTACCGGTCCGGCTAGAGCAGAGAACTCACAACCAGGATTGCCCGCTGAGCGTTGGCTTCTATCGGATCGTCTGCGCTCGTCCCGTTGCCGGTCTGGTGGCTATCGTGACCGCGCAGATCACTCAGGCGTATCTCTGATTGCGGGTGGGTTTCGCAGCAGGAGTCCGACGCCAGTGGGCAGACGCCGGACCATCCGACCTCTGCCCACCGTCACGATTCCATTCCCCTAGCCCGCGGGACAGGACTGCACCCTCGGGTTGAAGTCGGCGAGCATGCCATCCGGGTTCCACTTCCAGATCCACACGTGGAGGATGTACACCGGCAGGTACGTATGCGGGTGCATCGTCTGGCCGAAGAGCTCCGGTGGATTGGCGGGATTGACGAATTCCTCGGGGATGATGTATTCCAAGGCGACCAGCCTGAGCCGTCCGTTCCGTCCCACCGAGTAGACGAGCGCCTCGGGATCCGACGGATCCACCGCGTCGTCGATGTTGCGGACGTAGTGGACGCCCATACCCCCGTCGGGGCTGTCGAAGCAGGTGATGTCCTCGCCACGGATGGTGAGCAGGGTCCCTCCCACCTCCTCGGGGATGGCGAAGGGCACGAACCCGTCATTGATCGCTTTGCCGACACGGTGGTACTTGGCGGTCACCTTGGCCGCCTTGGCCAGGTCCCTGCGCGCCTCGGGGCCCGTGTGGCCGACGTGGGCCAGAGCCGGTATGGCGCCGAGGACCAAGCTCAGTGCCACCAGCACTGCAAGTGTTGTTCTTCTCGAGGTCATTGCTCTCCCCTTTTCCTAACTGTGCTCGCTGACGAGGTAGATCTCATCGGTCACCAAGCCGTGCGCCTCACGATGGACGGTGCTGGCGTCTTCGGCGCTGTCTGCCTCGACGAGACAGAAGATCTTCCCGGCGTCCTCGTCGACCCAGTAGCGCAGGTAGCTGACTCCATACTGCTCCTGTACTGCCAGGTCTCTTTCGTGGGCACCCGCCACATCCGCTTCCGACACCCGGCCTGCGATGGTGTGAACGTCCATGAACAAGGGCACTTGCCTTCTCCTCTCGTCGCTTCCGCCTCAAGGGGCGCCTGGCCGCAACGTAAGGGCGGGACCCCCCACCCACATCGGGAGGATTACCTATTTCGGGCCCATGCGAGTTCCGGATCAGGTCACGTGAAAGGCATAGGGGTCGAGCACCGAGATCTCAGTGATGCGATCGACGGGCAGTCCGTTGCTGTGGGCGGTACGGCGCACCGCCTCGGGATTGGGTGCGTCGTAGACACAGAAGGTCTTGCGTCGATCTTGCGAGACGTAGGAGTGGACCCAGGTGACACCCCGATCCGAGTTGCAGGCGACGATCGAGGCGAGGAGCCGACGGCCTTCGGCACCCGGAGCCACGGCCAGCCCTTCGGGGAAGGTGCGTTCCACGAGATATCGAGGCATCTCGGAGAACACAAGCCCAAAGGCGGCGCCACCGCATCGGGCGGACTACCTAATTCGAGCGTTGCTGGTCCGACCAGCCGCCGGAGTTGACCAGTGCGACCGCCTGGAGCCTGCTCGAGACATTCAGCTTGGCGAGGACGGCCGAGACGTGGTGGCTGGCGGTCTTCTCGGATATGAACAGCTCCTCGGCGATGGCCGCATTGGAGAGACCGGACACCATCAGCGAAAGGACCTCTGCCTGCCGGTCAGTGAGGCCTGAAGGGTTCTGGCGTGTCGCCTGCCGCTGCCCGCGGGGGATCCGAGCAACTCCGCCGCGCTGCAGTTCGCGGCGCAAACCCCGGATCACGCCGTCGGCGCCGAGCCTGCTCAGACCGGAGAACACCTCTTCGAGGTTGGCATCGGGGAGCATGGCCCGGGTGACCGCCGCCTCGATCGGGTAGCCCCGCTCCTTCCACGATTGGGAGGCCTCGGCGACCCGTCCGTCCCACTCCATCCCGGCAGGGCCGGGGATGTGACCCTCGGGTGGCTCCAGGCTGAGCCGTGAAGCCCAGTAGCCGAGGACACCACGGCCGGAGTTGTCTGTGGGTAGAACGGGTGACCGGAGCATGGCCCGGTAGCGGTACTCGGCCTCCTCCAACGGGATGAGTCCAATCCAGGCCCCCTCCATCGCCAGGGCGCAGGCCGTAAGGGTCGCCTCATGGTCGTCGAAGCCGGCGACGCTCGAGAGGGCCTCCTCAACCAGATCGCCGGCGCCGGGGTCGCCGCGGCGGGCCCGGAGGATGGCGGCGGTGTTGAGCGTCTCGATCTCGGTCTGCCGGCAGGTGCCCTGGCCCATAACCATCTCGAGATCGAGATCGGCCTGGTCCCACCGGCCGTGCATCACGCTCAGCGTGGCCCGGGTGGCGATGGCGGCGATGTACCAGGCGTCCAGCTCCCGGGCCTGGGTGAATTCGACGAGGCGCTCGAAGTCCTCCAGCGCCTGCACGGGACGTCCCCGCCACAGCGAGAGGAGCCCCAGGTTGTTCATCGCCCGCGCCGCGAACTCGCCGAGATTCTGCTCCAGGCCGAGCCGAACGGCCGCCTCGACCTGACCGCGCCCGACCGGGTCGTGCAGGAGGAAGCGGGCGGTGCCGGCGGTGACCGCGGCGTGGACTTCGATCTGGGAAAGCTGCACGGCCTGCGCCACCGCTACCGCCTCGTCGCCATGGCGGATCGCCTCGTCGTATCTCCCCTCGACGAGTTCTCGCCAGGCGATCACGGCGAGGCCGACGGCCAGCTCCTCGGATTCGGGCTTGGAGCCCAAAACCTCGATGGCGACCAGCGCCTCGCGGCCACACCCCTCAAGGTCGTTGAGCCGGGAGAGGAAGTAGGACAGCCACGCCCGGGCCCTGGCCATTGCGACCCGGTCGGTGGCCAGGTCGATCCGTCGCGCCGCTAGCTCGGCGGCGGTCTCGAAGGCGTTGATGACGCAGTGCTCCATGGCCGCTTCGAGCAGCACCCGGTCCATAGTCTCTGAGTCCATTGCCTCGTCGAAAGCCAGGGCGTTGGAGTAGTGGAAGGCGGCCTGGCGATGCGCTCCCAGGGCGCGGGCGTCCTCGGCGGCCCGCAGCGAGTACCCGATCGCTTTGGCTGCATCTCCGGCACCGACGCTGTGGTAGGCGAGCCGGGCGGTGTCCACCGAGTCGGCGGCCCGTCCCTCCAGGTCTTCGAGGAGATGTCGGTGCAGGGTTCTGGCCAGAAGCGGTGGCATCGCCTGGATGAGGCTCTCCCTGATCAGGTCGTGACGGCAGGCGACCCGATATCGCGTAGTGGCGAGGAGCAGCCGGCGCAGTGCCGTGTCCACGTAAGCCTCGGCGTCGGGGTCGGAGGAGATGAGCAGGTCGAGGTCGAGCCCGTCGGGGCTCAACGCCACCATGTAGAGCAGCTCACGGGCTTCCTCGGAGAGCTGCGCAGCATTCGCCAGTACCGCGTTCTGGACGGTGGGGGGAACGCGCAGCTCCGGGTGACGGACCACCTCGTCGACAAAGAACGGGTTTCCCAGGGTGGCGGCGTGAACCTGGGCCGGGTCGAGATCGAGACCTCGGGTCATCGCATTGACTCCCTCAAGGGAGAGGGCGGGCAGGTCGATGCGAAGGGCGGCCGGGCCCAGGTCGGCGATGACTAGGCGCAGGGGTGGGGTGAGATCGACCTCCTCGGAGCGGTACGTGACGATCAGGATGCTGCCGGTGGGGCCGATACGGCGTCCCAGATACCGCACCAGGCCCAGCGTGGCCTCATCGGCCCAGTGAACGTCCTCGATCACTAGCACCGCCCGGTCGTTCTTGAGGACTTCGAGCACCCCGGCGTAGATGGCGGGCCGGCCAGCGCCGGAGCGAATGTCAGTGACGAGGTTCACGGGGAGCTGGTCGAGCACGTCGTACAGCGGTGCGAACGGCGCAGGGATACCCACCGGCTCGCAGGCGGCGGAGAGGATCGTGAATCGGTGGTCGAGGCCGTCGACGAAGACGTTGAGCAGCGAGGTCTTGCCGTGGCCGGCCTCGCCCGAGAGGAGCACGACATGTCCCTCCTCCGCCGACCCAGAGATGACCCCCTGGAGGGAAGTGAGCTGCCCCTCCCTCTCGACCTGCTTGATCATGCAGGCGCAGCGTACACCCCGGGTCCGGGGAGTGGTCCTGAGTGGGCTGGTCGGAGGAAGGCCAGGAACGACCCCAATCACCTCCTCAGGCGGCTTTGGAACCGCCGCATGTCCCGTGGCCCGTGGTGGATGGGAGAACGCGCGTTCTGGGGTGTGGAAAGCAGGTGGTCACGAGGCGTGGCCGGAGGGCACGGCGGAGCCATCCGCGCTACACGCTGCTGGTCACCCTCGTCAAGCAGCCGAATTATGGAGGTCGACGGGCTGTACGTATCACCAGGCAATGGCCCTTGCCGACGGTGACCAGGAGAAAGACCTTCGAAGGGCTCTCGAGTTGTTCCTCTCGCTTGGTGCCGACCAGATGGCCAAGCAGGTCACCCGGCGCCTCCGGACTCGTGGAGCCCGGAGCATCCCTCGAGGGCCTCGGCCGCAAACCCGAGACAATCCTCTCGGACTCACGGCCAGGGAGTCGGAGGTCTTGGCCTTGTTGGGAGAAGGGCTTCGCAACATCGACATTGCCGAGAAGCTGGTCGTGTCTGCCAAGACCGTCGACCATCACGTCTCGGCCATCCTCACCAAGCTCGGGGTGAGAAGCCGTGCAGAGGCCGTCGAGAAGACGGCCCACCTCGACCACCAAGATGGGGA
>CAZRID010000257.1:0-4929 GCA_964600055.1 uncultured Acidimicrobiaceae bacterium | reverse complement strand
GCAAGGCACATCCTCGGCGCACAACCCGATCAGCAGTTCCTCGTTCGCAAAGTCCTCCAGACCCTTCACTCCTGCCGGGTTGCCGGCTGGAACCGCGATCTGCAACAGGTTGCGGACAAAGATCTCCGGGTCGCTTGCTGCTTCGCCGGCCTCGACGACCTGATCCATGTTCGAAGTGTTGGCAGAGGCAAAGACATCGGCTGGCGCTCCTTCGAGGATCTGTTCGCGCAAAGCCGAGCTGGCGCCTAGGTTCAGGACCACGTCGACGCCCGGGTTGGCCGTCTCGAAAGCCGTTTCGACCTCGGCGAAAGCATCCGTCAACGAAGCGGCAGCCGAGACCAACAATTCCCCTTCCAGCCCGGCCCCGGGCGTGGTCGTGGACGTGTTACCGGCTGAGTCGCCACAGGCGGCCAGAGCCAAGACAAGCACTGCAAGCACAACCAGACGATGTCGGGTCACAATTCTCCATTGTTCTCAATGCGACTAGATGGTTAGTCGCAAAGAGAATACATGGGAGGTGATGTGGGCTGCAACTACCCCCTAGCCTCAGGGTTTCATATCCAAATGGAACAGTCCCAGCTCTCCCTGACCGAGTACGCGGTGCTTGGCCTCCTCGCCGAAGGCCCGACACATGGATTCGCCATCTCCAGGGACCTCGGACCGGATGGCCAGGTGGGGAGGATCCTCACGGTGCGTCGACCTCTCGTCTATCGAGCATTGGATCGTCTCGTCGTGGCCAGATTGGCCGAGCCGACGCATACCGAACCCGGTGACGCCGGGCCGCAGCGAGTCATCCATCGGGTCACACCGACCGGGCGTCGTCGTCTTCGACGTTGGCTTCGCCAACCAGTGGAACATGTCCGGGACATCAGGATCGAGTTCCAACTGAAGCTCGCCTTTCATCAACGCTCCCGTCTCTCGCCGCTCCCCCTGATCCGGGCCCAACAGGCAGCCCTTCAACCCACTCTTGTCGCCCTTGACAGCGTGTCCGAAGCGGGACCTGACCATGTGGGGCTCTGGCGGCAATACAACGCCCAAGGCGCGGCGGCCTATCTAGACCATCTCCAAGGTCTCTACGACTCAGCCCGGGCCCGGAGCTCGGGCTGAACCAGAGCCCGCTACTGCTGGTAACCCTCGACCGTGTCCTCGTCCCGTACCTCGGCGGCCTCTGGATCCAAGCCGAACTCACGGAGGGCACGACGCTGGTTGAGAAGGTCCCAACATTGGTCGAGTTCGGTCTCGAACTCTTCTAGTTGGAGCTTTTCAGACGACTCCAGGGGTTTGGTCCGCTGCCGATCGCGGAGTTGGCGCTCCTGTTCGACCAACTCGCCGATTCGTGACAAGATCATCGGGTCTGGGGTTGTCATATCGGGCCTGTCCTTCCCTTTCGCGCTTGTCCCGAGTGTAAGGAGCTCCCCCGGATCGGACACATAACATCGCAGAAAGGCAGATGTGTCCAGAAGCAACGCAGTCGAGCATGCAACTGATCCGGGGCTGCGCTTTGACCCGCTCTTCCACGCTCACTACGACGCCATCTACCGATACTGCGTCCGACGACTAGGACGATCCGACGCCGAGGATGCGGCAGCCGATGTATTCGCCGTTGCGTGGCGACGTCTCGATGAGATGCCTCCGGGTGACAGAGGCAGAGCCTGGCTGTTTGGAGTGGCCCACCGGGTGGTCGGCAATCAGTACCGGAGCCGACGGCGCCGGACCGGGCTGTCAGCCCTTCTCCAGTCGATGGAGAAGAGCGAAGGCGAAGTTGCGGAGATCGAGCCCACGACAAGTGGCGATGTCGAGTTGCTGTTGATGGCGCTTGACGAGCTGAGCTATGCCGATCGGGAGCTCCTGCGCTTGTCCTCTTGGGACGGTCTGACACGGGGCGAGATCGCCTATGTCCTCGGTGTCAAGGAGAACGCCGTTGACCAGCGGCTTCATCGTGCCCGGACACGGTTGAAGACCCGATTCGACCGTCTCCACCACGAGTCTTCGAGCCAAAAACCGAAGGAGGCCTCCGCATGAACGACCTATTCGAACGCGCCGACCCGGCAGCAGGGATCGAGGTCGACATGACACGACTCCGGGCCAAGGTGGATGAGCGGATCGGGCTGACCCCACCTCTGCGACCTGTCCGAGCCAGGACACGTCGCCCGTGGCTCATCGCTGCTGTTTCGTTTACGGCCGTCATCGCTGTCGCCATCCCGGCGGTGATGCGCCAGGAGTCTCCTTCGGTCTTTGCCCCGGACCTCGAAGGTATCGCCGAACTGCCCGGAGTCCAGGACGTCGTCCCGTTGGCCTCGGGCGGTGTGCAGACCATGGACGTCGATGGCGACATCATTTGGGTGATGACCGCGCTTCAGAACGTGCTTCAGAAGGTATCGATCCCCACGGGTGACGTGGAGGCGACCTACACGATCGACTCCCACGTCGAAGGCGTAGTGGTCGGTGGGGGCTACGTCTGGTTGAACAGCTACGACAACGGTGGCGAGAGGCTCCGCTTCGACCCCGCATCGGGCAGAATCGACCTCATCATCCCGATCGGGGGTCAGGGTGCCTGGTTCGGGGACAGACTCTGGCTCAGCGACGACCAGGGTCGGCTCTATCAGGTCTCGGTCGACGGAGAGATTCTGTCGACCAGTGCCGGTGAGATCAAAGGAGAGGGTCTGGGATACCTCTGGGTCAACGATCCTGCCACCGGCCTGATCTCGAGTCTCGCCGAGGACGGTACCCGTGGGGAGATCGTTATCCCCACAGTGACGGGTGAGAGCACAATGAGCGGATGGGGGGTTCGGAGTGTTATCGAAGCGGGCGGATCCCTTTGGCTCATGGATGGCGACTACCCCTGGGGCACCAACCTGAGCACTTTCGACCCGGACACCGGCGTGCTGAGCTCCTTTGGGGGCCTCACCTTCGGCCTGGCTGACATTGCCGAGTTCGAGGGATCGGTGTGGGTGACCTCCCAGACCGATCATCTGTTGATTCGCGTAGACCCCGAGAGCAGCGAAGTGCGCCGCTTCCCAGTGCCAGGCAAGGCGGCCGGTCTCCTCGAAGCCGACGGCTCGTTGTGGGTGACCCTATTTCACCCCGGGGCCCTGGTCCGGCTCGACCCGAACGCCGACCTCATCGAGGCGGGAGAGATCGTGGCCGACGATTGGGACCGGTTCCCTCACCGTCTGCTCTGCACGGGAGATGGTGAAGCCGGGGGCCCGACCGTGATTCTCGAGCCCTACGATTGGATCGACTACGGGTCCTGGTCGGTTATCCAGGCCCAACTATCCAACGCAGGCCACGTGGTGTGCGCCAACGGATACGTCGAAGGCGAGGCGCCACCCGAGCAGAGGGCCGCTGACCTGGAGGAAGCCCTCGACGAGGCTGGGATCCCCGGACCGTATGTCCTTGTCGCCGCAGGCGATGGGGTGCACTCCACCCGTATCTTCGCCAACGGGAGAGATGACATCGCCGGCGTGGTCCTGGTCGACCCGGTGCCAATTGTGTTCCAGGAGGTCTTCGACAAACTGATGCCGCCCGATGGTGGACAGCCGCCGTGGATCGGCATGGACCCAACGTTGTCCGAGTCGCTGGATGACTTCGGTGACCTGCCCCTGGTGGTCATCGGCGCCGACCCAGAAGCCGTCTTCCTCAGCGAGGGGTTTATCAACAGCAGCGGCCGAGAGACCGCCGAAGCCCTCAACAACGCATGGGACGAGGGGCTCACCTTCTACGCCGGTCTTTCGACCGACTCCCGTTCGGTGGTTGCCGAAGGGACGGGGATGCACATGGTGGTGTGGGATCAACCCGACCTCATAGTCGAGGAGGTCCTGGAGGTGCTGGCCTCAACCTGATGCAGGCTGGTCCCACCCTGTGCAGGGCGGGAACGAGCTCGTCCCGAATAGCCGCCTCCAGCTCAACCCTCGGCGAACCGGCCCCGCGCCTCCTGCGGAATCAGCGGTTTCTCGGCACGAGCCTTGATCTGCTGCACGGCCCAGGTGTTGCCGTCGGGGTCGGTGAAGCCGAACAAGGTGCCGCCATCGCGCTCGTCGAATACGACATCTCACTCGCCTCGACACCGCGATCGAGGAGCTCCTGTCTTGCGGCATCGGCGTCGGACACCACCAATTGCAGACCGTGCATCGAGCCAGGAGCCATCTCGTTCTGTGATGGGAGATCCCCGAAGACGATGGAACAACCTGAGGCGGGTGGGGTGAGTTGGACGACATTCATGTGTTCGTTTGTCGTGTGATGGTCGAGGTGAAACCCGACTTGGTCCCGATAGAAGGCGATCGAGCGGTCGATGTCACTCATGGGGAGAATGACAACTTCGAGTGTCCAATCCACTTCGATTCTCCTTGGTGATCAGAGGCCGGCGAGAACTTCGTCGAGCCGCTCGTAACCCTCGGACATACCGCCCTCCATGCCACTCGAGACCATGCCGTCGCGGGCCTCGAGGGATGGGTAGGTGGACCGGCCGATGAGACGGGTCCGACCGTCACCCAGGTCTTCGAAGACCAGATGGTCGAGGCTCACCACATCGGGAAAGGCCTCGAACTCGAAGGTCTGGATGGCGACCTCGTTCTCACGAACCGAGTGGAAGACACCGTTGAACGCGTACTCGCCGGTGTCGTTCCGATGCACATAGCGATAGCGTCCTCCGGTTCTGAAGTCGTAGCTCTCGATCTCCATCTCGTATTTGCGTGGGCCGAGCCATTGCTTGACCAACTCAGGCTCCTTGTGGGCACGGAACACTGCAGCAACCGGGGCGTCGAATTCGCGCTCGAACTCGACGAACGGGACGCCCTCAGGAGCTGTGACTTTCAGGGAATGTGTCATTTCTTCTCTTTCCTCGCTTTCGGCGCACCATCGGCGCCGTCGATCGTTTTGAGCAGGGCGTCGAGACGCCGGAACTGCTCTTCATGGATCAGTCGGTATCCG
>CAZRID010000256.1:0-4950 GCA_964600055.1 uncultured Acidimicrobiaceae bacterium | reverse complement strand
GACATTCGCCCCCCGGATCTTCATCATGTCGTCGTATCTCTCCACTTCTCCTGCTGCGATGCCGGCCAGCGGCCTCCCACAGGGACAGGTCCCCGGCGCCATCCACCGCACCCGATCGCCTGTGGCGTAGCGGACGAGTGGTGAGGCTTCGGCGTCGAAAGGGGTGATGACCAGCTCGCCGGTCTCGCCGTGGCCGACCGGCTCACCGGAGTCGCGGTCGATCACCTCGTAGTACCCGCTCTCCGGTGGGAAATGAAGCACGCCCAGCGTCTCTCCTTTGATCACCCCGCCCGGGCAGGTCCAGGCGATGGCACGCTCGGTGCATCCGTACTGTTCGAACAGGGTCGCTCCCCATCTTGCCTCCATGGCCTGAGCCCAGGGCAGGGAGAAGGGCTGGCCGGCCACGATCAGGGTCCGGACCGAAGTCTCATCGGCTGCCAGGCCGGAGTCCTCGCAGGCCACAGCCAGACGTTGGACATAGGTGGGCGTCCCTATCACCACCTCCGCATCGAATTGCTGGAGGAGCTCCACCTTTCGCTCGGTGGAGTAGGGGCCGACCGAGAGCAGGTTGGCTCCGATGGATCGGAGTGCGGCCGAGTACCACAGCCCGGCGGCGGTCATGCCAATGGGGAGGGTGAGGAGGACCCGGGTCCCCTCGCCGATCCCAGCCCAGAGGAACCCCACCGCCTCGGTGCGGACGATTGCTTCGACATCGCCGGCGTTCAGGGCATATACGGCCAATCCCTGCCCACTGGTCCCGCTGGTGTGGACCGTCATGCGGATGTCCTGTGGCCGGGCAATGGTGCGTGAACCGTAGGGGGGGTGCTGGGTGCTGTCGGCCACGACGTCCTCCTTCGTGGTCGTGCCCAACGAGCGGTAGGAGCCGGGATCGCGACTGGTCGGAATCTTCAGCCGGGGCCGGTAGAACGGGTTGTCCCGACCGACCGTCTCGACGAGGGCCCAGGCCGATTCCAGTTGCCACCGGGAGAGGTCGTCTGCCTGACGTGGTGTCTGGGTGGACCAGGCGCCATTCCACTCATTGAAGGCGCCCGGATCAAGGCCCGCCGTCATCTATCACTCATTCTTCATCCTGCGATCCCGCAGAAACGCATGGCAGTCCTCGCATAGACCCGTGCAGTCGCCCCAAGCTCGGCCACCCCCACGCTGAAGTTGCCGCCACCGGTGGAAGATGAAGGGCCGTAAGTCAGGCTTGGGATGCCCGCCTCGTTGAACGGAGTGGTGTCACGCCACATAGACGTGACCGGGCTCGACGGGGTGCCGGGGTCAACGCCGAACTCGTCCCGATGAGCAGCGCGAGTCGCAGAGGCCAATGGTTCGATGCCCTCGGCCTCATAGCCGCGTCGATACAGGAAGCATTCGAGCTCGAACGGCACACCCGTGGCGGCAAGCATGGAGCTCAGTTCTCGTTGGAGCGTCATTGGATGAAGGTCGGGGGTGATCCGGATATCGAGATAGAGAATGGCGAGTTCAGTCGACTTGGTGATCTTGTCGGGCCGACCGGAACGCACCGCGCCGATCGTGGCCTTGGGAACGACTGTCCCTCCGGGGCACTCGTAGACCCGATCCGAGTACTCGGCAGCCCAATGATTGAGTGCGGTGATAACTGGAGCCAGGCGGACGATGGCGTTCGGATGCTTCACCGGGTCGGGCTCGGCTGGAGTGAATGGCGTATAGAGCGGTTCACCCCCTAGGACGGTCAGCTTGAAGAATGCCTTCCCGGCTTGAACCCAGCCGATGGTGTTGCCGGTGGCCTCGGCCACCAGCGCAGCGTCTCCGATTACACCATGCGCAACGGCGAATCGGGTCCCGAGATCCTTGCCGAGATGATCAGGTCCCTGGAACTCGTCGACGGGTTCGAGTCCGATCTCGCCGGGGACCGCATGAAGGACGAGATCACCGGCCAGCCTGGTGCCGCTGCGTTGGATGGCGGCCGCGGCGACCAGGAAAGCCGCCATCGGCGCCTTGTCATTTACCACTCCGTTGCCATAAACACGGTCGCCTTCCCGCCACGCCGAGATGTACTTGGGTTGGGCCGGGTCGACGTACGTCAGCGTGTCATACCGGCTGATGGCGGTGTCGAGATGAGCATTGAACACCAGGCATGGCCCGTTGCCCGCCCCGTTGATTCGAGCCACGATCGACGGGCGTTCCTCGACAAGCCCAACCCTCTTGGGTCGGAAGCCCTGTTCGAGCATCCAGGACTCGACGGCGTCGGCTGCGGGCCCCTCGGCTCCAGCTGGGGCTTCGATCGCACCGAGACGATATGCCAAATCGGCCACTTCTTCTTCGTCGACCAGGCCGACGACCTCGCTGACGGGATCGTCGCTCATCTCGCTTGCTCCGGCTCCCAGATTGTTATCGCGACACTGGCATTGGTCACTTCACCGACGGTCTTCGAGCCGGGTGAGTCGGCAGACAGGAAGTATTGCGAGCAGGCCGTGCACCTCAGCCGCACCGACCCGATCTCGAACAGGCCCCCGTCGACAACTAGCAAGGCCCCGCATTCAGGGCAGTGGACTTCCTTTATGTGCATTAGGACTCCTTGAGCGTGTAACGACTGAGGGGATACTTGGCGATCGCGTCCTCCGGGACGCGGGCGACGGCGGGACGAGCCTGGTCCATGCGCCAGGTGGCGTCGATAACGAACCCTGTGGTAGTGCCGAACCCGGGGTGAGAGGGATCCAGTAGCGATCCCTGGAGGCCCTTGAGGACTGTGAGATCCTCGCCTGCTCGCACCCTGGTCGATATCGCCCACATGACACTTTGGGCATCGAACACATCAATGTCGTCGTTGACGACGATCACCTGCTTGATCAGGTTTCCGGCGGAAAGGATGGCCATTGCGGCGCGCATCGGCTGTCCATCAGCCGACTTCTTCATGGCGACGACGGTCGTGGTAGGTCCGCCCCCTTGAAACCACCCGACCCGAGTCACCTGAGGCACCGCGGTTTGCGCCGCGGCGAGGAGGCTGGCGTGGATGGAGACGTGGGCGTTGAGGTGGTCTTGATGGCCAGCGAAGATTTCGAGGATTATTGGATCGGGGCGAAAGGTGATGGCGTCCGCCTCGAAGAGGTGTGAAAGCTTTTGGGGGCCGAGATAGCGCATGTACTCACCGAACGGACCCTCCACCACGCGCCGGCCCGCCACCAGCCGGCCCTCAATGATGATCTCGGCCTCGCTCGGGACCATGAGATCCGAGCCGAACGCTACCGACGGCGCGACCGCGAGGGGCTGGCCCATCAGAGCGCCTGCTACGTGGTACTCGTCGACGTCCATCGCCGTGAGGGCGGCAGCGGCGAGGTTGAAGGCGGGATGATGACCGAGGACCAGGGCGACAGGAAGGTCCTCGTCCATCTCCTCGGCTGCCCGCTGAAAGGACCAAAGTTGCCGGGGGGAGATGTGCACTCCGGCGTGGGTTGGGTCGAGAAACATCACTCGATTCCAGGACAGGTTGTACCGCGGGGAATCCGGTTTCCGGGCCGCAATGATCGGAGTGAAGTAAGACCCTCCCTCCATTTCGACATGCCGGGTCCAGGGAAGGATTCGCAAGTCGACGTCGCTTTCTCGCAAAACGTGTGCCTGGACCGGCGCCTCGCCCGCGGATACGGGCTCCCGCAGTTCAGCCGACTTCTCTGGTAGAGCTTCGAGGAGCTCATTCCATGTCTCCGTTTCCAAACCCAGGGCCAGGCTGACACTGCGCCGTCTCGAGTAGGTGTTGAGAAGCATGCGCGCCGGCGAGCGATCGCCGGCCAGGTTCTGGAGGTTTCCGAACATCACAGGCGGAGCTCCGCTGGGGTCTTCCAGCTGATGCAGGATGGCGGTCGCCTCGAAGGCGTTCGCGTCCACAGGGTCATCGACCGTCAGGAGCCCGATGTCCCGCCCGTACCGATCGAGCCAATCGCCGAGCGAAGAAGGAAGGAGGGCTTTCATTTGGTGGATCCAATGATCATGGGCCGAATTGCACCGAATACGGTCTCAGACCTGATCGGCAACTCCGAGATCGTGTCCCCGGCTCCGCCGAGTGCATCAGCCACAGCGTTCGCAACGGCCGCCCCGGCGCCAATCAGTCCGGCTTCCCCTGCCCCTTTCGCTGCAAGCGGATTGTTAGGGCTCCCGAACTCGAACAAGTAGGTGTGAACCTCGGGCACGTCCGCGGCCCGCGCGATCAAGTAGTCGGCCAGGGTGGCCGAGACGGGAATGGCTTCTTCAAAGACCAGCCGCTCAAACAGGGCACCGCTGACCCCTGCAACCGCCGCACCGACCAGCTGATCGGCCACGTTGTGGCGGTCAACGGCGCGCCCGCAGTCGTACCCGATCCAGATACGTTCCGGACGGACTTCACCGGTCTCGGGATCGACTCTTACCAGGGCCAGGTGCACGGCAAGACCGTAGGTGGGATGGTCCATGCGAAACTCGCCGATCGCGGTGAGCGGGCCCAGCTCCTTCCAGGTGATCGTCTGGCCGTTCGCTTCGGCACCCGTTTGGGTCAATCGAATATCTGACTGCGAGCAGCCGAGAATCTGCACGGCACGTTCCATTACCAGAACCTTCATAGTCGTGGCCGCGTCAACCGTGGAGCTTCCGACGAAGATGGTGGATCGACTCGAGAACGTCCCATTTCCCGATGCAGGAGCAATGTTGTCGCTGCTGGCGACGGTGATCACCTCAGCGGGAACACCGAGATTCTCACCCAGGATCTGTGCCACCGTC
Organism: uncultured Acidimicrobiaceae bacterium; assembly: GCA_964600055.1. Lineage (GTDB taxonomy): Bacteria > Actinomycetota > Acidimicrobiia > Spongiisociales > ZC4RG35 > JARDZU01. The sequence goes on along the minus strand of CAZRID010000256.1, from coordinate 219 downwards.
CTGTCGAGTCCTTGGCCCACTTCTGATGCCGAGGTGCTGAGAACGAATGATCCTTCCTCGTTCAAGGTCAGGGCGACGCTCTCCTCTCTTCCCAATCCGGAGTGAACCACGCTCAGCGCCCACCCGAGCCCAACCGTTTCGCCGTTGGCTCGGCGCTCCTCACACTCGCGGTGCACTTGCTCGGAATGGACGAGGTTTGCGAACTGGCTCAGCATCGAC
>CAZRID010000255.1:0-4958 GCA_964600055.1 uncultured Acidimicrobiaceae bacterium | reverse complement strand
GAGATCATGGCGATCATGCGGGCCACGGCCAGACCGTTGTCCGGCCCCTGACCCGGTTCGTAAGCGCCATCGAGGAACCTGGGATCCGCCCAGATCGCCGCTCTTTGCGCTTCGGAGAAAGCAACGCTCCACGCCGAGTGGTTGGCGCCGACCCCGATCGCCACCCCGCCCTTTACCCTCTCCGGGAACATGGCGGCCCACTCCAACGCCTGCATGCCGCCCATCGAGCCGCCGATCACCAAACGGAGGCTCTCCACACCCAGATGGTCGAGCAGCGTTGCCTGAAGGTTGACCAAGTCCCTGATGGTGATCCGGGGAAAATCGCGCCCGTACCACCGGTCCGTGCCGGGCCGGGTCGAGGTGGGCCCCGTGGTGCCATAGCAACCCCCGAGGACATTGCTCGCGATGATGTAGTCATGATCGGGGTCGAAGGACCGGGTCGGGCCGAAGAGCCCTGCCCACCAATCGTCGGCGTCGGCACTCCCGGTGAGGGCATGACAGATCAAGGTGGCCTCGCCTCGGGGCTCACCCCAGGTGCGGTATCCCACCCGCAACCCTTCGAGCCCTTCCCCACCTTCCAGCTGGAAGACGCCAGGGTGGTCGTAAAACCGCGTGTCATTCGAGAATGGATATGTCAACCGACAGGCTCCTTCCCCGCTGCCTTTGCCAGTGTGCCGTCGATGTTGGCCGTTGAGAAGCTACCTCGACCGGGTCGATCAACACGCGCACCGATTCCTGCCCGGTCGACCGGGGTGATTTCGAATCGGTAGTCGGTGGGCATGTTGCCTCTCTTCTCTGCTGTGAGGGACTCACCGCCAACGACCCGGAACGAAAAGATCCGCAACCGTTGCCGGTGCGGATCCCTTTGTCTTCGGGTTTGTTGGGCGCTGCTAAACGTCTCGTCCGCACGGCTCGTTGTGAGCCATGCACATCCAGCCGATCCTGTCTGCAGCGAGCATCTGGCAGATGAAGGTATCCAAGGTCGAACACGGAGTCAACCCATCCACTCGTAATTTGGACGCTCAGGTCCGGATGTGACCCCTGACGGTTCCAATTAGACGAATGCCGGGGCAGTAAGTTGGGCTGATGAGTCGACCCACGGGCTGCCGTTGATGAATTTTGGTGTAGTGCTCCAGACCGACCCGCCGGCCTCCCGCGTCGTCGACCTGGCGAGGAGGGCGGAAGACCTCGGGTTCAGCCATGTTTGGACATTCGACTCGCATGTCCTCTGGCAGGAGCCATTCGTCATCTACTCCCGGATCCTCAACGAGACCCGGAACATGATTGTGGGCCCGATGGTCACCAATCCCGGAACCCGCGATTGGACGGTCCTCGCATCGCTTTTCGCCACGCTGAATGACATGTATGGGCCCCGCACCATCTGTGGCATGGGTCGCGGTGACTCTGCGCTTCGGTATATCGGGCGCCAGCCGACGACCCTGCAGACCATGGTGGAGGCCATGGACGTGATCAAGCGCCTGGTCGCTGGTGAGGAGATCGTGTACAACGGCCAATCGTTGAACATCCCCTGGATCCAGGAGGGCTGGGAGCTGCCGATGTGGGTGGCCGGGTACGGGCCAAAGGCGCTGGCCACGGTGGGCGAGCATGCCGATGGTTACATCCTGCAACTAGCCGATCCTCAGATCCTGGAATGGACCGTGACCGCGGTGCGGGAGGCGGCCGTCGCGGCAGGCAGAGATCCCGATCAGATCGCCATCTGTGTGGTGGCTCCGGCTTATGTCGGAGATGACATCGGCCATCAACGCGACCAGTTGCGCTGGTTCGGGGGAATGGTCGGCAATCACGTGGTGGACATGGTCAATCGCTACGGGGAGGACGCCGAGAAAGTCCCGAAGGTCCTCTCCGACTACATCAGAGCCAGGGAGTCCTACGACTACGACCATCACGGCAAGTCGGGAAACCCGTCGACCGAGTTCGTGCCCGATGACATCGTGGACAGGTTCTGCGTACTCGGCCCGGTCGAGGCCCACATCGAGAAGCTCTCGCTCCTCGAGTCGCTCGGGGTAGATCACTTTGGGATATACCTCATGCACGACGACATGGATGGGACGCTGAATGCGTACGGGAAGAAGGTCTTAGGGGCGTTCGGGTAGAGGTCGGCGCTGTCGGCTCAACTAATGTTGGACGCGGTGTCTCCCATCACAGGTCAAACACTTCCGACGGGGACTATCACCTTCCTCTTCACCGATATCGAGGGCTCGACCCGGCTGGTCCAGGCACTGGGTGAGGGCTGGGTCCCGGTTCTCGAGGCCCACAACAACCTCGTCGAAAAGGCGATCACCGATAACGGAGGGATCGTCGTCAAGACCGAGGGTGATTCGTTCTTTGCAACATTCGCCGGTGCTGCCGATGGGCTCAAGGCTTCGCTTGCCGCCCAGTACGCATTGATGGAGCACACCTGGCCCGACAACGGCGTCGTCCGCTCACGGATGGGGCTTCACACCGGTCTGGGTGTCCTGGGTGGCTCGGACTACGTCGGGATCGATGTCCACAGGGCGGCGCGGATCGCCGACGCCGCACACGGCGGGCAAATCGTCCTATCCGAGCCGACCACAGTGCTCGTCGAACGGCAACTGCCATTGACGGTGACCCTGCGTGATCTGGGAAAGCATCGTCTCAAGGACCTGTCGGAGCTGGAGACCATCTTCCAGGTGCTGAGTGAAGGGCTGCAATCCGAGTTCCCTTCGTTGCGGACACTGGATGCGATTCCCAACAACCTTCCCAATCTTCTCACCAGCTTTGTCGGTCGGAGGAACGAGCTGGCCGAGGCGGTGCGTCTGCTCGAGTCGTCGAGGGTATTGACCTTGACCGGGCCCGGGGGCACCGGTAAAACCAGACTCTCGCTCCAGATTGCCTCCGACATGGCGGACAACTTCCCCGACGGCGTCTTTTTCGTCGAACTGGCACCTGTCACCGATGTGGATTTGGTCCCGTCGCGCATCCTCGAGACCCTGGGGATCCAGGCCTCGACCCGTGAGGAGTCGCCCGTCATGCGTCTCACCAGCCAGCTCTCCGACAAGGGCTACCTGATCATCCTGGACAATTTCGAGCAGATTCTGGATGCAGCCCCGGTGGTGGCCGACATGGTCCGGGCGTCGCCTCGAACCAAGGTGCTCGTCACTTCTCGGGCACCGCTCCGTATCAGTGGCGAGCAGGAAATGCCGGTGCCGCCAATGGGCTTCGCGGGTCTGGAGAGCTCTGACGACCCGGAAGCCGTGATGGAGACCGATGCCACTCGCCTGTTCGCCGATCGGGCCATGTCAGTGCGTCCGGACTTTCGAATTACCGAGCGCAACTCACAAGTCGTGGCTGAGTTGATACGAAGGCTCGACGGTCTCCCGCTTGCAATTGAGCTGGTCGCCTCCAGGCTCCGTCTCCTTCCCGTCGAGCAAATCCTTGATCGTCTGGACGCCAGAATGCTGAGCTCAGGGTCGGTCGATCTTCCCGAGCGTCAGCGGACCATCCAGGGCGCCATCTCGTGGAGTCACGACCTGTTGGCGGAGCCAGATCGAAGACTCTTTGCGCGGTTCTCGGTGTTCAGTGGTGGGGCGAGGCTGGAAGAGGTCGAGTCAGTTTGCGGTCCGTCCGAGGACCTCGGCGACGATCTGATCAACACGCTTTCGACCTTGGTGGATCACAGCCTGATAAGAAGAGTCGATGTCGAGGGGAGCAATCGGTTTCGAATGCTGCATGTGATCCGCGAGTACGCCGCCGAGCGTCTCGCAGAGTCGGGTGAGGCAGGGGAACTGCACAAGCGTCATGCCGAGGCCTACACGTCATACGTCGAGACGGTGGCACCCGAGCTTCTTCGCAAGGACCGCAAGATGTGGCTCGATCTTCTGGAGCAGGATCACGACAACGTTCGCTCCGCCCTCGACTGGGCCGTCGGCGCTGACGAGCCCGACCTTGCGTTCCGCCTCTCGGCCGGCGCCTGGAGGCTATGGCAAGCCAGAGGTCATCTCCACGAGGCGCGTCGCAGACTGGATGAGATCCTCGCCCTAGAGGGCGGCGAACCGAGGAACCGGGCCAAGGCAATGGAGGCGCTTGGCGGCATCCTATGGTGGCAATCCGACACGGAGGCCGTTGTCAGGGTCTACGTTGAGACGCTCGAGCTACAACGGCAGCTCGGGAATCCAAGGGAGATCGCCAACGCCCTGTACAACTATTCCCTGGGCTTCGTCTTTGGAGGAAACCAGGACGGAGAGTCTTCGGCCAGGGCCCTCGATGAGGCTGAGACCATATATCAGGAGTTGGGTGACATCGGTGGCCTGGGTGACATCGAATGGGGTCGGGGCAACTTCGTGGCATACGTCGAGAACGATCTCCCTGGGGCCATCGAGCACATGAAGAAGAGCATCGAGTACTACCAGCAAGCCGGCAACGAGTTCGGGATGGGCTGGGGTCTTTTCGAGATAGGAGATATGGAGCGCAGAGTCGGCGAGTACGAGGAGGCCTGGCCCTACATCTCCCGGGGTCTCCGTCTGTTTGCCGACCACCGCGATGTCAGTGGCGTCGTCCTCTTCCTGGCTGCAGCCTCGGCGCTGGCAGGTGACCTCGGTTACAAGGGCCGCGCCCACCGATTGGCCGGGGCCTTCCACCGTTTGCGCATCACTTCGGGGACCGAGATCGTCAGAAACGACCTCAACCAGGTCGAAGGGCTCGAGTTCGAGACTCTGGAATCCCTCGCGGGGGAGGAATCAATCCCGTACCGGGAGGGCCGGGCGATGAGTTTGGAGGACGCCGTTGCCTATGCCCTCACCGGACCGACCGACAGCTAATCGCCTACTCGAAGTTGGTGACGGCGAACACCAACAGACCGAGGAACGCGGCGGATAGGACGAGGAGGACCCAGGTCACTACGACGACACCGCTGATGAATCGTCTCGTTGCCCGATGGTTCTGGACCAAGATGTAGATGCCGGCGACGGCGCCAATGA
>CAZRID010000254.1:0-4961 GCA_964600055.1 uncultured Acidimicrobiaceae bacterium | reverse complement strand
GGACGCAATCACGTCGGAGCTTGTTCCGCAATCATTGACATCCAGTTCCGCAATCATGGGAAGACACACCTACGAAATCGGACATTTCGACATCGTCGTGGTTGGGGGCATCGCCAAGACGGATTGAGTCCGCTTCCGGCTCGCGTACCCGACTACGGCCTAGTTCCTACCGGACAAAGGACTCGCAGAGGTAGGTGTTCATTGCTCGCCGAAGGGCGAGCCGCTCGCCAGCTACGACCGTATCCGCGAGGCGATCCGGCGGATGATCGAGGTGATGGGGATATCCGCCAGGTCGATCACGGTCTCGACAGTGGGAATGGTCCCTGGTATCCGTCGCCTGGCCGACGAGCCGTGGCCGGTTTCCCTGGCCGTCAGTCTCCACGCCGCCGACGACGAATTGAGGAGCACCCTGGTGCCGATCAACAAGCGGTACCCCCTGAAGGAACTCGAAGCAGCAGCGGCCGAGTACTTCCACAAGAAGAGGCGCCGGCTGTCGATCGAGTGGACGATGATCGATGGTGTCAACGACACCATCGAGCAGGCGGTCAAGTTGGCTGCTATCGCCACCCGTCTCCGCGCACATGTGAATCTGATCGCGTTGAACCCGACACCACTCACCCGGGAGACCGCATCCAGCGAGCCTCGAATCAAGGCGTTTGCCCGTGAGTTGGGAAGGCGCGGGGTCAACATGACGATCAGGAACACCAGGGGCCGTGACATCGACGCGGCGTGCGGTCAGCTGCGCGTCCTTGCCGGGAAGCGTGGGCTGACTGCCTGACTTCAGGGTTTTGACCTGGAAATTTCGCGATCTCGGGTTAGGCTCAGACACGCGGAGCGGTTCAGGGGCTGAAGGAGATGTGCCTTCATGCCAGTTAATCGACGCGCCCGCGCCCTTGCCGTTGGCATGGTTCTCACGCTGATTGTCGCCTCGTTTTCATTGGAATACACCGTGGAGCGGGGAGACACTCTGAGCGAGATCGCCCGTGATAGTGATGCTTCCCTCTCGAAACTTGTCGAAGCCAATGACATCTCGAATCCTGATCTGATCCGTACCGGCCAGGTTCTGGTGATTCCCGGTGAGGATGGAGAGGCCGACAAGCATCACGTGGTCGCCCGCGGCGAGACCCTTGTCCGCATCGCCACGTCATACGGCTCCAGTGCCATCTCTCTGGCCCGGGCCAACACGTTGGACAACCCGGCATTGATCTTCCCCGGGCAGCAGCTCCTGATACCGGCCGCAACGCGCTCATCTGGCGGTGGTACCAGCAAGTCAGACGGCGAAAGCGAAGGGTCGACGGACAAGACGCCGTCGTCTTCGCGGTCGGGGAACTTCCACATCGTGAAGAAGGGCGAGACTCTGGAATCGATCGCCAGGAAGTACTCGGGTGTCTCCGCCGAAAACATCGCGAAGGCCAACGGGATCACCAACGAGAAGGTCTACAGCGGGACGCGGCTCTTTCTCGACGGACCATCCTTCGTCGGCAGTGGCAGCTCAGGGGGCGGGACATATGTGGTCAAGAGCGGTGATCGTCTTGGAGACATCGCGGCACGGTTCGGCACCAACATCTCAAACCTGGCCAAGCTGAATGACATCTCCGATGTCAATGCGATCCGCTCCGGTCAGACCCTGAAAGTGCCCGGCGGATCGGACTGGGTGTGCCCGTTGGCCGACAGCCGCCACTTCAACGACTGGGGCTTCCCACGTGGATCCTCTCGCTACCACGAGGGCAACGACCTGTTCACCGACTACGGGTCGCCGGTGAGGGCTCCGGTGTCGGGGACGGTGGAGCTGAACCGTGGCTCACTGGGCGGTCTCCAGTTCAATCTTCACGGAAGTGATGGAATCGAGTACCTGGGATCCCACCTCGATTCCGCCGGCAAGACGGGCAAGGTCAGCGCCGGTGACGTGATCGGCCACGTGGGCAACTCGGGGAACGCACAAGGCACCAGCCCCCACCTGCATTTCGGCATGTACCTCGACGGTCTGGCCGTCAACCCCTACCCGACCCTGCGGGCCAACGACTGTTGAAAGGCTTGTTCAGGCCATCGCCTCTCGAAGATGGTCGAGCCGGATGGCACCGGCCGCCAACAACCTGCGATGGAAATGCTTCTGGTCGAAGTTGGCCCCTTCCCTCGCTCGCGCCTGCTCCCTGATGTCGAGGATCTCTCGCTCTCCTACCTTGTATGAGATCGCCTGTCCCGGCCAACCGAGATATCTCTTCACCTCCGACTCAGCCATGTCCCTCGGCTGGTGGGCGACTCTCTCCATGTAGTCCACTGCCAGGTCGTAGTTCCAGACCTGGCCGTGATGCAGGGGCGCATCGGAGGGGATGACCTTCTCCAACTGGGTGCCGATGTCGACGACGACCCGGGTCGACCGGAACAGCTGACTGGCAACCAGCCCAAGCCGGTACTCCGGGTTCTCGAAGTAACCCAACTCGTCCATCAACCTCTCGGCGTAGAGCGCCCAGCCCTCCCCGGCGCCGGAGTACCAGATGAATTGCCGGTGGAATCGGGACAGCATCTCCCGCTGTAGGACCGCGAACCCGACCTGAAGATGATGACCTGGAAACCCCTCGTGATAGGCGGTGGACACCTCCTGCCAATAGGGAATCCGGGTCCGTTCCCCGGGGGCGTACCAGATCGACCCCGGTCGGCTGAAGTCCTCGGACGGGCCGTGGTACCAGGCACCGAGACTCCCGCCGGGTGGGGCCATGTTCACTTTGATCTCACGAATCTCGTCGGGCACATCGAAAGCACTGCCATCGAGTTGCTCCACCGCCTTGGCCTGGATCGCCTGCACGAATGCAGCGAAAGACTCATGGTCGGGCGCCGATCGTTCGGGATCGGTGTCGAGCAGAGTTGTCACCTCTTCGATGCTCCGATCGGGATCGATCTCGGCGGCGGTGGCCTCCATCTCACCCCTGAGACGATGAACCTCCGACCACCCCCACGCGTAGGTCTCATCGGGGTCGAGATCCATGCCGAGGAAGTACCGGGTGCCTTCGAGGTACCGATCCTCCCCGACCGCATCTGCAGGGTTTGCGGCCGGCAGGTAGGTGCCCTCCAGCCAGTCGGCGAAGTCGCCGGCCGCGGCACGGGCACGGGATACCGCCTCAGCAACCGCTTCGGCGTCGCCACCACTCGAGGCAGCCTTCTCGGGGAACCCGGCGAAACGCGAGTCCTCTCCGGCAACGGACCGCACCTGCCCGATCAGGCTCGAGACCTGGCGTCGAGCGACCGTTTTCCCTTCATCGATACCCAGTTGGAGACTGGCCTTGTAGCCGCTGAGAGGTTGGTCGAATGTGGAGAGGCGGGTGACAACTGCCTCCCAAGCCTCGGATCCATCCATGGGCACGACGTCGAAGGTGTCCCTGGCTCTTTGAAACGGGCTGTAGATGTGATTGATGTCCTGTTTCCATTGCCCGCTCAGGTATCTCTCGTTGAGGGTGCCCAGATAGCTGACCACGATCTTGGCCGCGTGTGCCTGCACCGGGTCTTCGTGGTCGAGGTGCGGAGCGAGATCCGCCATCGCCGTCTCCCGCAGATCAGCCTTCGCCGCCTCGCCGTCCGGTGACAGATCGTCCCAGAGGTGGTCGCGACCGGCTATGCCATATGTCGTGGCCAGGATCGGGGCCAGGTCGGAATAGGACTCGGTTAGACGATCGGCGATATCGAAAGGCGTGGTCATCAACTCTCCTCCGCGATGGCGCATCGAGGCTAGACCGATGACGGGCCTGCACGCCCGATAGCCTGCGAGCGGTGGAAGACATCATTGAGGTGCGTGAGGACGAGCGCATCGAACCCGACGCTCTTCGCCAATGGATCGACGACCGGGACGGCCTCCCGTCAGGCACCCCTCAGATCAGCCAGTTCGCCGGCGGCAAGGCCAACCTGACCTATCTCCTCGTCTTCCCCGGTGGCGAAGAGCTCGTCCTGCGCCGGCCGCCCCTGGGCCCGGTTGCCGAGGGCGCCCACGACATGACAAGGGAGTACGCCGTCCTCTCACGCCTGTGGCGATCGTTCGATCTAGCGCCACGGGCCTTTGCCCTCTGTGTTAACGAATCCGTGATCGGCGGCCCCTTCTTCCTGATGGAGCGAAAGCCGGGTGTGGTGATTCGAGATGTCATCCCGGACCGCTTTGGCGGTGGCAACGACCCGAAAGCCAACCGGAAACTGTCAGAGGTGGTGGTCGACACTCTCGCCCAACTCCATGCCGTGGACCCGGCCAGCTGTGACCTCGACGATTTCGGGCACCCCGATGGCTTCCTCGCTCGTCAGGTCGACGGATGGTCACACCGGTGGGAGCGGGCGCAACACGAAGCGAACCCCGTCGCCGACGAGGTGGGCCGATGGCTGCGGGTCCACCTCCCGGATTCGGGGCCGCCCACTTTGCTCCACAACGACTGGAGGCTGGACAACATGGCGGTCTCATCCACCGACCCCGGTGTGTGCACCGCGGTGTACGACTGGGACATGGCGACCCGCGGTGACCCGCTGGCCGACGTGGGGACGCTCATGGCCTCCTGGTACGACGAGGGGGAGGAGCGATCTGTCCTCTCCCCGATGCCAACCACCTCGCCCGGATGGCTCGATCGGCCCTCCGCCCTGGAGCGCTATGGACAGAAGGCTGGCCGCGACATGGGCAACAGCACCTGGTACGTGGTCTTCGGCACCTGGAAACTCGGCGTTGTCCTGCAGCAGATCTACATCAGATGGCTTCGAGGACAGACCCAGGACACCCGGTTCGAACCGCTGGGTGAAGGCGCCAAGACCCTCTTCCGGGTGGCCGCTGCCCGTCGCGGTTGAAAACCCCAGGGTCCGAAGAGCCCCCTCCGGCCCTTGCGGGCCACCTCCCCCTTCGGGGGAGGAAACGTGACTTTCGTTTCTCCGCGCCGGGTCCGAAGAGCCCCCTAGGGTCCGGAACCCCGTTTTCGCGCGCTGGATGACCGCTCAGTAGT
>CAZRID010000253.1:0-4970 GCA_964600055.1 uncultured Acidimicrobiaceae bacterium | reverse complement strand
TGATCCCAGGTGTACCAGGCGCCGAAGATGCCTCCGGCGATCGAACCGAACCCGACCACAAGCGCCAGGATCCCGGCGGTGAGAAGAACGAGGGACCTACGTGGAGTGGCGACCTCTGGGGTGATCAGCCTTTCCCGATGTATGGCGGTCATTTGATGCCTCCTTTTCATATGGCTAACTGCCTTATGAGGTCATCATCGGACCTTGTGAAAAAATGCACGAGGGCCATAAGACCCGACCACAGGGGCCAGAAGTCCATTTGCGGTCCGGGACTACCCGCCGTGGGCTCAGGACCACCGTGGGCTCAGATACAGAACCCGTCCCCGTCGACACCCCTCCCACAGAGGGTGGTGATCTCGACCGTGTCGAGGGTGAAACTCTCGTCACCCGGCTGGCCGAACACATGGACCCGGAGCCCTCGCACCGCGTCGTCGCCGAGACCGACCACGTCGTAGGTGACTTCGCCGAGGTCACCGACCGTCGGGGCAACTGTCAGCACTATGTCCGAAACAGGCTCGTCGGAGGCGAGACTCTCGGCCACGATCTGGCCGAGATCGAGCATGGTCTCCGCACCTGGGACTTCCCCCAGACTCTCCACAATGTCGGCGGTGGCGTCGGTGGTATCTCCCAAGTATCCGATGAACCGGATGTTGACCCAGCCGTCGGACCCGTCGTAGTCGACCCTTATCCACATGGATCCCGGGAGCTGGCGCGTCTCACCGAGGGCGGTCAGATCGTCGTACAACGGCGGGATCCCGTCCAAGATCTCCTGGTCGGCGCCGGGAGCCGCCCTGAGATTCAACACGTCGTCGTGGGCGACCCCGATCACTGCGAGGGTGTCTCCCTCGGCTGGCCCAAAGTCGATGGGCTCACCGGGAAGACCTGACGAGGTGCCCGTCGTGGTCGTCGACTCTTCGACACTCGTCGAGGTCGTCGTCGCCGGCACCGTCGTGGGCACAGACGAGGTCGTGGTCGTTGCAATTGTGGATGTCGTCGTCTCCGCGACCGTGGTCGTCGTCGTGGTCGTGCCCGCATCGCCCGACTCTCCGCATGCCGCGACGGCCATCGCCAGGACGGCCAGTCCCACCCATCCAAGTCGTGCTCTCAATTGATCCTCATTTCTGTCAGGTCAGAAACGATACGACGCCGGATCTGGTTCCTGACTTCAGTTGCCCTTGAACTCGGGGTCACGCTTTTCCATGAAAGCGGCCACCGCCTCCATCAGGTCGTTTGAGATCAGGTAGGAGGCGTTCCATTGGGCCACGAAATCCAGCGCCTGGTCAATGGTCCGGCCGTCGTTGGCGGCGAGGACCTTCTTCACCCCCTGGATCACCAACGGCGAGTTGGAGGCGATCCGGCCAGCGAGGTCCCGCGCAGCAGCCAGCAACGACTCACGATCGGCCAAAACCTCATTCACCAGCCCGATCCTCAGGGCCTGGTCGGCCTCCATGTCGTCCCCGGTGAAAGCGAGTTGGGCCGTTTGACCGGGCCCGACGATGGCTGGCAGACGTTGCAGGGTGCCGATGTCGGCGACCAGTCCCATCCGGGTCTCCCGGATCGAGAAGATCGCATCCGCGGAGGCGAGACGGAGGTCACACGCCGTGATCAGGTCCATCCCGGCTCCCAGGCAGTACCCGTGAACCGCAGCGATCACCGGCTTGGGCGATTCGGCGAAACAGCTTGCCGTGCGCTGCATCCGCTTGATGAGGTGATACAGGTTCATGTTGGCCACCGCCTGCGATTCGGCGGCGGTCTGCATCGAACCGAGCAGCCCGATGTCGATTCCCACCGTGAAGGCGGGACCGCGGCCGGCCAGGATCACGACCCGTGCCGACTCGTCGGCGTCGAGCTCGGCCATGGCCATCGGGATGTCCTCCCACATGTCCGACGACATGGCGTTGCGCTTGTCCGGGCGGTTCAGCCAGAGAGTGGCGACGTGGCCGTCCCGCTCGACTTCGAGATGCTGATAGCCCATGGCGGGAGACTATCCCCCCATTGATTGAGACGCCCTGGGGTCACATGCGGACCTGTGCAACCCAACCTCGGGTCAGGAGCCGGCCGACCGCCAAGCCTCCCTCAGCTTGACCCTGGTGCCGAAACGGAGCAGGCCGCCGGCGTAGATCCTCCCGGCCACGAAAAGCAGCCCGATGATCGCAGCGATGGTCAACACCAAGGCCGCGATGTATTGCCAGGCAGGGATTGCTTCCAAGGCGACCCGCACCGGTACGACAAAGACGGCGGTGAGGGGGATGAAGGTCCCGATCACAGCCACCGTCCCGTCGGGGTCGCTGAGGGCAGCGATCGATAGGAAGAACCCGACGACGGCGACCATCGAAAGCGGGAACGCCACGTTCTGCGCGTCCTCCATCCGGCTCACCAGGGACCCTGCGGCACCGTATAAGACGGCGAATAAGAGGAAGCCGAGGATGAACCACAAGATCAGGTTGATCACTGCACCTGGGGTGAGACTCGGCAGATCGAAGACGCCAGTCACCTGAACGGCAATCAAAGCCACGAGAATGGTCCCCGCGAACTGGGCCAGGCCCAAGAGGCCGATTCCGATGATCTTTCCGGCCAGCAACTGCCAGGGCCGTATGCTGGAGAGGAGCACCTCGACCACCCGGTTCGACTTCTCCTCGGTCACCCCGGACAGCATCCAGTTGCCATACAACAGAACCGCCATGTACAGCAGCAGGAGCCCCGCATAGGCCACAGCGCCTCGTGTCTCGTCGCCTGCTTCCTGCCCGGACAGCGTGGTGGTCTCCAGTGGGTCGGAAGTCATCACCTCGATCACCTCAGTGGCGGCCTGACCCGACTCGGCGACGATTATCTCCAACTCCACCGAGGCCGCTCCCCGCTGCAGCAGGCTGAGCACCTCCGATTCGCCGAATCCACCAACGGACTCGACCACCACCTCTTCCCCATCGATGAGCACGGCGTCAATCTCACCCTCCTCGAGCGCCGCCTCCGCCTCGGTTCGCTCATCGAACGGCTCTCCCTCGATGGAGACCCATGGATCGGCGTCGGGCTCATCGGCGGCATTGCCCAGCAGCTCGGCGGAGACCAGGATCGCGTCGTTGCCCTCACCGATCGTCCCCACGGTGTATTCGGTGGTGCCGCCACCGATCAAGCCCGGGATGAGGACCAGACCCACCACGAGGAGAAAAGTGACCAGGGTGGTGATCAGGTATGACTTGGACTTCCCGTGCTCGGTGATCTCACGTCTCGCGATCTGCCACACGGTCCCGAGTGAGCTCATTTGACCGCCTCCCGGAAGAGATCGGAGAGCGATGGGGTGGTGTAGGAGAAATGCCGGAGACGGCCCACTTCCTGGGCCCGGGCGAGAAACCCTCTTACGTCGGTGCCCGCATCGATGATCATCGTGTTCATCCCGTCTTCGGAGCCAACTTGGCGGACACCGTCGATCGTGTCGAACAGGTCACCTACCTCGCCTTCGATCTCCAGCTCGAGATGGCGGATCGGCGCGGCATCCTTGAGCCTTCGGACATTCCCCTCGACGACGACTGCCCCGAAATTGATGATCGCCACCTCCTCGCAGAGATCCTCGACCAGGTCGAGCTGATGCGAGGAGAAGATGACAGCCTTTCCGGCCGCTGCCTGCTCTCTCAGGATGTCGGACATCGTCTCGGCAGCGATCGGGTCGAGCCCGCTGAAGGGCTCGTCCAGGACCAGAAGCTCGGGATCGTGCACTAGCGCCGCTGCAAGTTGGACTCGCTGCTGATTTCCGTGCGAAAGCGTCTCAACCCGATCCAAGCGACGCTCGGCCAGACCGAAACGGTCGAGCCACTGGTCCGCCGCGGCTGATGCATCCTTGGTCGCCATGCCTCGAAGACGACCGAGATAGGTCAGCTGGTCATGGGCCTTCATCTTGGGGTACAAGCCACGCTGCTCGGGCATGTATCCGAAACGACGTCGAGTCTCGACTGTCAGCGGGTTGCCGTCCCAGGTGACGTCGCCGCCGTCCGGTGTCACCAGGCCGAAGATGATTCGCATTGCCGTCGTCTTCCCGGCGCCGTTGGGGCCGAGAAAGCCCAGCATCGTGCCACGCCCGACCTCCAGTGTGCACCCGTCGAGGGCGACCACGTCGCCGTATCTCTTCTGGAGGTCGGTGAGCTGGAGCACGGCCGGTGAGCATAGGTGTGATCCCCCCTGGGGAGCCAGATGGCCCCCGTTACCATCTCGCTCCGTGCAACTACTGGAACGTGACGACGTCCTGCAACGTCTGGACGATCTCCTGTCGGCCGCCCGTGACGGCAACGGCCATGCCGTCCTGGTCCGAGGAGAGGCGGGGATCGGGAAGACCTCCGCGGTGCGCGCCCTGGTCGCTTCGCACCGTGAAGACGCCCACATCCTCTGGGGTGGTTGCGACGACCTGGTGACTGCTCGACCGCTGGGCCCGGTCTGGGACATGGCTTTGGACGAACCGGCCCTCGGCGACGCCTTGCGGGGCCAGGATCGGTACGAGGTCTTCGGTGCGATGCTCGAGATGATGTCCAGGTCCCTCAGACCGACACTCATCGTGATCGAAGACATTCATTGGGCAGACGAGGCCACCCTTGACCTGATCAAGTTCCTGGGGAGACGCATCGACCGAACTCATGGTCTTCTGGTGCTGACCTATCGCGACGGGCAGGTCCCGGGGGACAGACCACTGAGGGTGGCCCTCGCCGATGTGGCGCCCTCGGTCCTGGAGCGCATCACTCTGAGTCCGCTCTCTCCAGCCGCGGTGTCCGAGATGGCCACCGAAGCCGGTGGCCTTTCCGACGGGCTCTGGGAGATATCAGAGGGCAACCCATTCTTTCTCACGGAGCTCCTCGCCTCGGACCGGCAGTCGGTCCCGGTGTCGGTCCGCGAAGCGGTCATGGCTCGGGTCGCCCGTCTATCGGTGGGGGCCCGCTCGCTCGTCGATCTGGTGTCCGTGGTGCCGAGCCGAGCCGCGTTGGCGCTGG
>CAZRID010000252.1:0-4975 GCA_964600055.1 uncultured Acidimicrobiaceae bacterium | reverse complement strand
GGGAGATTCAGATGATGAGGGCCCGGCTGGTGGTGGCGACGCCCTCGCTGCAGACGTTCATCTTCCATCGGGAACAGCAGTGGGTCGAGTTGTTTGCGAGCGCCATCGCAGAGCGCCTCGGGTTGGATCACGACAAGGACCTGAGACCCGAACTGACCGCGGCGGTGGTCGTGGCGGTGTTCCGAGTCGTCATGAACCGATGGATCCGGTCCGGTGGGGACGGTGACATCGGCTCGTCGCTCGACGAGGCCCTGGCCTTTGTCGGTACCGGGCTGACGGCGACCGGGCTGGAGGACGGCGGCTGACACACACTCGTTGATCGGCCCTGATCGGCCAACCTGGCTTTCTCTGCTCGATCAGCGCCACATATGGCGTTCCCTACCTCAGGTAAGCATCCCTACAATCCCGGGCCGCCCCTGCCCCATGAGGTTTTTCAATGTCGGACACGGTCCTGTACATCGCGCTCGTCGCGGGTGTGGCTGCCCTGCTGCTGGCCGTGTTCTACGCCCGGGCGGTGCTGGCCGCTCCACCGGGCAACGAGCGAATGGTTGAGCTGGCCACCGCCATCCGGCAGGGGGCCATGGCCTTCATGCGTCGCGAGTACATCTGGGTTTCGGTCTTCGTGGTCATCATGGCCACCCTCATCGCCGTCTTCCTGGACTGGGGGCGGCCCTGGGGTGCGATCGCCTACGTGTTCGGGGCGCTGCTCTCCGCGCTCGCCGGATACGTGGGGATGAGGATCGCCACCCAGGCCAACACACGGACCACCGAGGCGGCCCGGACCGGTGGCATCCCAGCCGCCCTACCCATCGCCTTCAGGGGAGGGGCGGTCATGGGCTTCACCGTTGCCGGGCTCGGTCTGCTCGGGGTCGCTCTCGGCTTCTGGCTGTTCCAGACGGTGCTCGAACTCGATAGCTGGGCCGAGATCATCACCGCCATCGGTCTCGGCGGTTCGTCGATCGCCCTCTTTGCCCGGGTAGGTGGCGGCATCTTCACCAAGGCGGCAGACGTCGGGGCTGATCTGGTGGGCAAGGTGGAGGCCGGGATCCCCGAGGACGACCCCCGCAACCCCGCAGTCATCGCCGACAATGTGGGTGACAATGTGGGGGATGTCGCCGGGATGGGTGCCGATCTCTTCGAGTCATACGTCGGCTCACTGGTCGCTCCGATCGCCTATGCGGCATTGGTCTTCGGCAGCTCGGCCTTCCTGGCAGAGGCAATCATCTTCCCCCTCGCCGTCGCCGCGCTCGGGATGTTTGCCGCCATCCTCGGGTCGTTCCTGGTCCGGGCCAAGGGTGATGACGATCTCGCCGCCGCCCTGAGCCGGGGGACCAACTTCTCCCTCATCACCACCGCCGTCGGTGTGGCCGGTCTCGCATATTGGGTGTTTGGCGACCTAGTCGACAATTGGGCGGGGGTGTGGCTCGCAGTACTGGCAGGTCTCGGGGTCGGGTTCCTGGTGGGCAAGATCTCGGAGTGGTTCACCTCCGACGACCACAAGACGGTCAAGGAGATCGCCCGACAGTCCCAAACCGGGGCGGCCACGGTGATCATCACCGGCATCGCCGAAGGCATGCGCTCGGCGGCCTACTCGGTGATCGTGGTCGCAACCGGGATCGGTGTCTCCTTCTATGCCGGTGACTGGGCGCTCGGAGACGGTGGTGGGATCTACGGGGTGGCCATCGCCGCCATCGGTGTCGTCGCCACCCTCGGCATCACCATCTCGGTCGACGCCTACGGCCCCATCGCCGACAATGCAGGGGGCATAGCCGAGATGGCCCAACTCCCCCCCGAGGTCCGGCAGGCGACCGACGCACTCGACTCGCTGGGCAACACCACAGCCGCGGTGGCCAAGGGATTCGCAATCGCCTCGGCGGCGGTCACAGCCCTGGCCCTGTTCGCTGCATTCACCCAGGCGGTCGGCCTCACCTCGATCGACCTCACCCGGGTCGAGACCACGATCGGGCTCTTCATCGGGGCCATGTTTCCCTTCCTCTTCGCCTCGCTGACGATGAATGCGGTTGGCCGCGCCGCCAACAAGATGATCGACGAGGTTCGTCGCCAGTTCCGCGAGATCCCCGGTTTGAGAGAAGGCGACCCCAACGCCAAACCCGACTACACGACATGTGTCGACATCGCCACCACCGGCGCCCTGAGGGAGATGGTCATCCCCGGTTCGCTGGCAATCGCCCTGCCGCTGATCGTCGGGTTCATCGACGTCGAGGCCCTTGGCGGCCTTCTGGCCGGTTCGCTGGTCACCGGGTTCCTGCTCGCCATCTTCATGGCCAACGCCGGCGGCGCCTGGGACAACGCCAAGAAGTTCATCGAGTCAGGCGCCTATGGCGGCAAGGGATCAGACAGTCACAAGGCGGCGGTAATTGGTGACACCGTGGGCGATCCGTTCAAGGACACCTCGGGCCCGGCGATGAACATCGTGATCAAGGTGATGGCGATCGTCTCGCTGATCTTCTCCTCAGCCTTCATCGCATGAGAC
Organism: uncultured Acidimicrobiaceae bacterium; assembly: GCA_964600055.1. GTDB lineage: Bacteria > Actinomycetota > Acidimicrobiia > Spongiisociales > ZC4RG35 > JARDZU01. The sequence continues at coordinate 2,481 of CAZRID010000252.1, read as the reverse complement.
GGAGGCTCATCCCGTTTTTACGTTGTACGTTCTACGTGGTACGACTGTCACCGACTTCGTAAGACGTAAAACGTAAAACGTAAAACGCACATGCCCTCCATCACACTCATCCGTCATGCCGAGTCACAGGCCAATGTCGACGGCGTCTGGAACGGCCAGCTCGACGGGCCGCTCAGCGCCGAAGGCGAGGCCAGCCTCGACGTCATCGGGAAGCGGCTTCGTGACAAATCCTTCGATGTGGTGGTCAGCTCGCCACTCGAGCGTGCCCGGCGCACGGCGGAGGCATTCGCCACAGATTTCGAGGTTTCCGAGGAGTTCATCGAGCTCGGCATCGGCAACTGGGAGGGACACAGCCGGGACGAGGTCCTGTCCCGGGCCGGGGACCAGCTGCGGGAGGCGATATTCGGCAGGGAGCTTCCCATGGGTGAGACCGGGGAGAGCCTCGGTGACCTCGAGCGTCGGGCAACCGCCGCAGTTGACTCATTGGCGGCGAGACTGGGCGAAAATGGCCATGCGGCGGTGGTCACCCACGGGGGTTTCATCCAGGAGGTCCTCCAACGGCACCTGGCGGGCAGGGCACGTCGAGTTCACGTCTTTGCCGGCAATACCTCGATCACAAAGCTGGTCTGGTCTTTCAACAGCCCCCGGCTCGCCGTGTTCAACGACTTGGGGCATTTCGGGCCACGCCCAGCCGAGGCGCAGTCCCATCTAGACAAAGGGGAGCCTGTCATCGCATTGGTCCGCCATGGACAGACCCGGGCCAACATCGAGGGTCGCTGGCAGGGACAGGGGGACTGGGGCCTCGACGAGGTCGGTCACCGGCAGGCGAAGGCGCTTCGGGACTGGTTCGGGCCGGCAGGAACTGTCTATGCCTCGCCTCTAGGCCGGGCCCAGGCCACAGCCGGATACATCTCCAGCAACGGAGTGGTCACCGTGGACGGGTTGAAGGAGCTCAACATGGGCCGGTGGGAGGGACTCACCTCCGACGAGATCTTTGAGACGTGGCCCGAGCTCATGGAGACCATCTACCAGGACGGTGTCGATCTGAAGCGGGGCGAGACCGGGGAGAGCTGGGGCGAGTTGACCGGTCGTTTCAGGGCAACGGTCGAAGGTCTGGATCCGTCGCTCAACGAGCCCACTGTCATCGTCGCCCACGGTGGGGCGATCCGCGCATTTGTGTCCTCTCTCACCGCCACCACCGACTCCCACTCAGAATCGCTCTATACCCCTGGCAACACCTCGCTGAGTCATGTCGCCATGACCCCGGAAGGACCGCTCCTCCTCGACTACGCGGTCTCCGTTCATCTCGAGAGCATCTCCTAGCCTCCGCCCGATGACCGAGTACGACTCCCGCCGCTACGTCATGGTGAACCGGTGGGATCCATCCCATCTGAAGCGGATCGACCGTCTCCTGCTCCTGCGACCCGGGCAGCGGGTGCTCGAGGTCGGGTGCGGGCAGGGTCATCTCACGATCCGTCTCGCTGAGCGGGGGATAGATGTCGTGGGGATAGATGCCAACCCGACCGCCCCTGAAGTCTCTGGCTCGGACCGGGTTCTGTACATGAGGGCCGAGGATCTCGACTTTCCTGACGGTGAGTTCGACGCCGTCGTCTCGGTTCATGCCATCGAGCACATCCCACCGCTCGAGCAGGCGGCCTCGGAGATGGCCCGGGTCCTGAAACCCGGTGGTCAGGCCATCTTCATCTACCCGGCGGAGCCGATCCAGGGCCTCTATGCCGTTCCGACCTCGGTGATCCTGCACGGGACCCCGTTCAAGGCGCGCGAGGTGCATTGTCACAAGTTGACGCCATCGAAGGTGCGGGCCCTGATGGAGCCCCACGGGCTCACGGAGACCCATCACGAGTTCAACCTGTTCAAGTCGCCCCAATTCATCTCGGTCTTCTCCAAGGGACCCGCCCCAAATTGAGACGCTCGGGGGTCATATGCGGACCTGTGGGTCCCAATTACGAGGGGAATTAGCGTGAGCCCGGTGTTCACCTGTCAGACCTGTGGCAAGGATTTCGACGTCCGCCAGGACGTGATCGATCGGTACCCGGGCTGGACGCCCCGTCAGTGTCTCGACTGCAAGAACGCCTCCGGTCGCACTTCTACCCCGACCAAGCCCACGGCCAGGACGTCGGCGCCTGCCAGTCGCACCAAGAGCAAGGACCTGACAGTCGCCGAGGTGCTCGCCTCGTTCAGGGACGGGCCAGATACCGGGGTGTTCACCGACGGTGCTTCGGAGGGCAACCCCGGCCCCGGCGGGTGGGGGGCGGTCTACGTCATCTCCGGGGAGGTCGTCGACGAGGCCCACGGCTCAGAGCCACATACCACCAACAACAAGATGGAACTGACTGCCCTCATCGCCGGGCTGAGGATGCTTCCGCTCGACAACACGATGACCATTTACACCGACTCCCAGCTCGTCGTGAACATCGTCACCAATTGGGCCGACGGATGGAAGGCTCGAGGCTGGACCAA
>CAZRID010000251.1:0-4980 GCA_964600055.1 uncultured Acidimicrobiaceae bacterium | reverse complement strand
CGTGATGGCTCAGGCGACCACCGGGAGAGACACGATCGCGGTCAGGCCGCTGGGAGATGCCTGCTCCAAACGGGCAGAGCCACCTGCCGCCTCGGCCAGTTGACGCACAACGGCAAGCCCGAGGCCGGTACCCGGTCGCGAGTGATCGCCCCGCCAGAAGCGATCGAAGGCGCGAGATCTTTCGGCTGGTTCGAGGCCGGGGCCGTGATCGGTCACAAGGACCTTTGCTTCAGTTGGACCTCGCTCGACGGTCACCGTGACGGTCGAGCCAACCGGCGCAACCGCCATTGCATTGGAAAGGAGATTGTCGAGGATCCTGTCGAGGGAACCAGGAATCGCCTCAACCACGACCGGCGCCCCTACCCCTTCGGTCAAGAGCGTTACCTCTCGGTCTTCGGCGACCGCCCTCCACAGCTCACATCGCTCGGCCACGGCCCCGGCCAGATCAGACGGCTCCGGGACACCTAATCCCGATTCTGCCCGGGCCAGTGACAGGAGCCCATCCACCAAATCCCCCAGCCGTTCGGTCTCAGCGAGAGCTGCCTCGACCTCGGCCCTCACTGCTGGCTCGGCGACCTCTTCCAGGTTTTCGAGACGCAGGCGCAGGGCGGTGAGCGGGGTGCGTAGTTCGTGGGACGCGTCGGCCACAAACGCCTTCTGGCTTCCAATCAGGTCTTCAAGCTGAGCCGCCATCTGGTTGAAGCGCTCAGCCAGATCGCGAATCTCGACCGGTGAGGAGACCGGACGGATACGAACGGTGAGATCACCCTTTTCCGCCCTAGCGGCTGCGTCGCCAACCTCGCGGAGGGGTCCCGTGACCGAGCGGGCGACGACCATGCCGACCAAGGTCACAGCCCCCACGACCACCAGACCGATTCCGATGAGGCTCAACCAGTATCTGTTGATACGAGCATCAACCTCATCCGGATCAAAGGTCAGACGAACAGCTCCATGGACGACACCGCCAGACGCGATCGGAACCGCCGCATAGACGAGATCTTCGCCGAGCGTTATTGATGGTCGTCGTCCAACCTCCCGACCTCCGGCGAGAGCGAGCTGAATTTCGGGCCGGTTGGAAAAGTCCGAATTGGGCCCTCCGTTCGTGTCAACGATCGACCGCCCGGTGGCATCAACCACGATCACCCGGGCCCCCGTTTCGGCCGCATAGCTCTCCGCCACGATCGGGCTATACGGCTCGGCGTTGTCAAGGGCGTCCTCATAGAAGGTGCCGATGACCGTGGCGTCCCGCTCTAGCTCAGCCTCAAGTCGCTCTCGCTCCCGATCTGCAAAGAAGAGTCCCAGCGGAATCTCAAGCACCAACAGCGTGAACAGTGTCACGGTCAGATACGAAATGACCAGCCTCTTGGTCACGAGCCGGACTCGCTTGCCAACCGGTAACCAATTCCGCGCACGGTATCGACCAGATCGGGATCGCCGAGCTTGCGCCGCAACGAGGCGATGTGGACATCGAGTGTCTTGGAGGATCCCCACCAGTTCTCGTCCCAGACGTCTCGCAAGATCTGATCCCGAGTGAATACGGCTCCCGGGTCCTCGGCCAGATAGAGCAGGAGCTCATACTCTTTCGGCGTCAGGGTGATCGGGCGACCGTCAGCTGTGACCAGACGAGTTCGCCGATCGATCTTTATGCGACCGGCTTCAACCACTTCGGCCGGGATCTCCCTCGCCCGGGTCTGGCCGGTCCGTCGGAGGACGGCGCGGATTCGGGCCACTAGCTCACGGAACCCGAATGGCTTGACGACGTAGTCGTCGGCGCCCATCTCGAGCATCGTGACCCGTTCGATCTCGTCGGATCGGGCAGTCACGACCACAATCGGTACCTCCGACCGCTCCCGTAAGCGCCGGCACACGACCTGCCCATCAAGGTCGGGGAGGCCCAAATCCAGGAGCACCAGATCGTGACCTGATGCATTGAGAGCATCCGCACCGGTTCTCACCCACGTAACGACGAATCCCTGTCGTTCGAGCCCGGCCACAAGTGGTTCGGCAATTGACTTGTCATCTTCTACCACCAGGAGCCGCATGCATTTACCTTCCCATGGAGTGGCGGCTCGGGCCTGAATCTTTACCGAGTCTTTGCCATTTACCGGGGTGAACACTTCCCCAACGTTCCTTAGCTTCACAGGAAAGCCAAGGAATGGAGTCGATATGAAACACAAGACAGCGTTGGTGACCGCGATCTCGGTCTTGACCGTGGTCCTGGCCGGAGCCGGCGCCCTAGCGGCCAACGTCGGGATCCTGAACACCACCAGTGAGGTCGGGTCCCTGTCCGCTGTCAGCGCCGATGTGACCAAAGCCGCCTCGATGCCGGTCGGCCCTGAGGTAGTTGCCTACCAGATAGCTGGCATTGGAGTGGTCACGCTTGCCCGCGATGGCAACAACTTGTCGCTGCAATCGATCGCAGCTGCCGACTGGAGCTATGAGGTCGACGGCCAAAGCGACGGGATCGACATCGCGTTTCGTCTGGGCGACCGGGAGGTGCTCTTCAAGGCCACGGTCGACAACGGTCAGACTCTGGTCTCGGTGCAGGAGGATGACGTCATCATCCAGAACTCGTCGGTCCCGACGGGCAGCACCTCCTCCTTCGAGGACGATGAATCGGATGACAACGATCAGCACCAGAGCGAAGCATCCGAAACCGAGATACAGCACGAGGACGACGATGACTGACATCGCTCGGACCGAGCGGCTTCGACGGCTCCAGGAGCTACGACTCAGACCAGGTACAACGGCAGCGACTCCGCATCCCAGGCGGTCCCATCCGGCATCGTCATCGCGGCGAGCGGCATTGGGGCTGGGCGCCTCGCTAACCGTCTTCCTCATAGGGGCTCTGTCAGGCGCGGATGCCGGGCCGGCCACCGGACTTGGACTGCTTCCTCCGACCGGGGTCGGGACTACTTCCGTCCTGGTCCCGATCCACCGGACCCTTTACCTGGTCTCAGGGGCGGCAAGTGAGGGGAACTGGGCGGCCACCCCCGGCGCCAGCGGCTTCGTCTCGTCGGGAGCGCCTGCTTCCGACCAAACAACGGTCACCACTCATGGCAGTCAATGAATCATCATTTCAGGTCATGGGTAGTACCGCCCAGATCGTCATCCGCGGTGGAGGGGTTGGAGATCTCGCACGAGCTGAGCAGCGCCTTGTTCGCCTCGAGGATCTGTGGACTCGATTCTCACCGGACAGCGAGCTAAGCCGGATCAACACCAGCGGTGGCGAGTGGACCGAGGTCAGCTCCGAAACGATTGCGCTGATCCAGCTCTCAGAACTGGGTTGGAGGATGACCGATGGTCTCTTCGATCCGACCGGGCTCCCCGCAGTACTGGCGGCCGGCTACACGTCGAGCCGCTCCGATCCGAGCCGGCGCACCGTAGGAGTCCCAGCCGTCGATCTCCCAACCCCGGGCTGCGGGGACTTTCTCGTCACCGAACACGGTGTTCGCATTCCTGCCGAAGTCAGCATCGATCCCGGCGGCATCGGCAAGGGTCTCGCCGCTGACATCGTCGCCACCGAGCTCAGCAGAGAGGGTGCCACCACCGTGGTGGTCAGTATCGGAGGCGATCTCCGGGTCGTCGGTGGATGGACGGTCGATTTGGAGGATCCATTTCAGGAAGGACGGACCGTCGCCCGTCTCAACATTGCAGAAGGAGGCGTGGCGACCTCTACTCCCTCCCATCGGCGGTGGCAGTCAGAGGACGGCAACTCCGTTCATTTGATCGATCCCAGCACAGGGAAACCGAGTGATACCGATATCGAGTCGGTGACGGTTATCGCAGGCGAGGCCTGGATCGCGGAGGCGGTCGCGACGGCAGCCGCCCTGGTTGGCAGCGAGGCGGCGCCAGAATTCATTGATCGCCTGGGGCTTGCTGGGATCGTGATTGCGAACGACGGTCGCTTGCGTCTCTCGACCCGAATTATCGAGTTCCTGTTATGAGCCAACAGATCTGGTGGCATCTTGCCAGGGCCTCGGGGTTGGTGGCCTGGTTGTTTCTGGCCGTAGCTGTGATCTGGGGCCTTCTTCTCAGTACCCGCCTGCTTCAGGAACGGCGCCGCCCGGCATGGCTTCTCGATCTCCATAGATGGCTGGGCGGGTTGGCGGTCACGTTCACGGCTATCCACCTCGCCGGCCTGGTGGCCGACTCATACGAGCACTTTGGCTTTCGCGAGATCGCGATCCCATTTGCCAGCGAGTGGCGGCCGGATGCGGTCGCGTGGGGTGTGGTCGGACTCTATGTATTGATTGCGGTCCAGGTGACTTCCCTGTTGATGCGACGGTTGCCCCGCCGGCTTTGGAAGGGTGTTCACTATCTGAGCTTTCTGTTGTTTTTCGTGGCCAGCATGCACGCAGCGGCCGCCGGAGCCGACGCCGGCGCGCTCTGGTACCGGGTGGCAGCGACGCTCATTATCAGCATCACGCTGTTCGCGACCCTGTACCGCTTCCTCGCTGGATCAGGGCGAAACAAATCGAGAGCGCCAAGAACCGGCGAACCGAAGCCGCAGCCCGATCTAACCCTCCAATCCACAGGTTCCGGCATCACCACACCCTGACGAAACACCGGTGTGAAACTCGGTCTAGCTACCCGATGGTCCTGGTTATGGTTCCCGGTTCATGTCTGATGCAATAGTCGTCGAAGGGCTCTCCAAGCGATACGGTGAAGTGATCGCGGTCGAAGGGCTGAACCTGTCCGTTCCCGAGGGAACGGTCATGGGTCTTTTGGGGCCCAATGGGGCCGGTAAGACAACCGCCGTCCGCATCCTCACCACTCTCCTCAAGCCCGACGCGGGCCGGGCCATGGTGGCCGGGTTCGACGTTGTCAGCCAGGCTCAAGAACTACGCAAGGCGATCGGTTTGTCGGGTCAGTACGCGGCTGTCGACGAGAACCTCACGGGATTCGAGAACCTCGAGATGGTCGGCCGGCTGTACCACATGGGCAAGCCGGCCAGCCGGGCCCGGGCAGGTGAGCTTC
>CAZRID010000250.1:0-4997 GCA_964600055.1 uncultured Acidimicrobiaceae bacterium | reverse complement strand
TTCCCTTCACCCGCTCCACTTGCACGTCGTCTCGCCTCATGGTGGTGGGACTACCTGCTCATCGTCGGCTGGCTTCTGATCGTGTTCCTCCTGCTGGGTCTCCCCCAAATCCTCGGTTGGCTCGACCTCTCGCCCGTCTGGACCGACCAGTTGTCAGCCGATATCGCCATCACGCTTCTAACCGTTGTCCCCTACTTCCTCTATCTGGTGCTGACCGAATCGAAGAGCCCCCACGCCACGTGGGGGAAGAGGAGGGCTGGTCTGGCGGTGGCCGGTCGAGATAGTGGGCCCCCGAGTGGAGGCCGGATTGTGGCCAGGAACCTGGTCAAGGTTCTGCCCTGGCAGTTGGGTCACATGGGGACGATGCGGTTGGTCACCTCGACCGAGGTTTCGACAGCCGCCATCTCAACCCAGGTGGCCTCGCTCACCATCCTGGTCCTGGTTGTCGGCCCGATCCTCTTCGGACGCCGTGGTCTCCATGACGTGCTGGCAGGCACAGGGGTCGTGTCAATCGTGGAAACCTCCTGAGACGAATCACGGGCCCGGCTCACCGAGGGGACCGGTTCCCGCCGTCTCCGGTGCCTGGTCAACCTGGATCAACTCTTCCCGGCCACCACCGCCAGAGATGCCGAGGATGAGAACCGGGCCGATGCCCGGGGCGTACAGCTTGTACTCCAACACGTCCGGCTCGATCGTGATGGTGTCCTTGGTGAGGAGCATTTCTTCGAACTGGCCGTACGGGACCTCAGCCATCTCATTGGTGCTGAGCACCTCGCCGTTGTCCTCGGCTTGGCCCTCGTAATACTCCTGGCGATATCTCATGCCCGGCTCTGGGTTGGCAGGCATAATTATCCCGGGCAGGGCCCCGTCGACGCCTGCCTCCCACGAGCCGGCGGTGGAGACGATCTCGCCGTTCTCGAACTCTCCGGTGTCCTCACCGAGGTACCAGACGTTTCCTGCCGCATCCTGGGCGTACCAGTCGAAGGTGTCTTCGAGGATCTCGCCCTCCAGGGTCACCGTGTCGCGGACGACGCGAGCGGTGATGCCGTTGGCCAGGGTCTTGGTGTCTGCCGTCACCACGACCACGACCTCCTGCACCTCCCCCTCTGGGTCGACTTCGCGGTACGTCCAACGAGTCCCGGGCACCATCGGCCAATAGGGATTGTCGATTTCGATGGTGAAGTCGGTCGGGTCGAGCTCCACAGGCTCGTCGCCCTCGGGGAGCCCGGCCCCGACGGGCTCCCCGAGGGCGGTGGTTGACGTCGTCCCAGATGTTTCGTCAGGGACCGCGCAGGCGGTCATCATCGAGGTCACCGCCATGGCGACGAGCAGGAGCCCGACCTTCCGGCCTTTCTTCGTACCCGGAACTCTGCTTGTTGGTTTCACGATTCCCCTCCTCCTACCTCGCGAACTGATGGGTGGCACCGTCAGCCGTCGTTGCGGCTGTCCGGGTCGCTGCTGACGACGTTGAACCTCTCGTCGAGCTGGACATCCACCTGGCTCCCATCGTCGAGCGTCACCTCGATCTCGTAGTAACTCTCCTCGTCGCCCACCTCGGTGTCGGTGACTCGTCCTTCCCCCAGATGCTCGAGGGCCACCTGTGAGGCCCGCTCGAGGTAGGAGCCCGTGATTGCCGTATCCGTCTCGTTGGCGTCGCCGCCCTCGTCCTCGGATTCGGCTTCAGACCCGGCCACTTCGTCCTCGGGCTCACCAGCCACGTCCTCGTCGGCTTCTTGACCGATGACTGCGAAGCTCTCGTCGAGCTGTACCTCGATCTGGGTGCCGTCGTCGAGACGGACTTCAGCGCTGTAGGCCGCTCCCGAGTCGCCGGTCTCGGTCTCGGTCACTGTGCCACCGCCCACGTGCTCGAGGGCGGATGCTGCCGCTCGCTCGGCGTCGGCTCCGCTGAGCCCCGGCTCGCCACCGCTGGATGCAATGGAGACACCGGCTCCGGTGCCGATGAGGGTGACCATCGCCACTCCGGTGGCGATTCCCTTGGTTCTCTTCTTCATTTGACTGGCTCCTGTTCTTGGCCTGTTCCCGAGCAACGACGCCCCGAGACGCTCACCCCATGATGCGCGGACAGACCTGAACCGAAGCTGAATCCACCTGAAGCCGGGCTGTCGTCCACACCCACCCGCACCGGCGCATACCGTTCAGGTGGCATTCAGGATTGGTTCAGGCATATTGGGCTCATCCGCGGCAAGGCGGTCACGATGAGAGTGTTGGTGGTCGAAGACGAAAAACGGATCGCAGCCGCTGTCCGCCGCGGCCTCGAAGCCGAAGGTTTCGCCGTGGATGTCGCCCTGACCGGGACCGACGGTGACTGGCTGGCCCGGGAGAACTCATACGACGTGGTGGTCCTCGACATCATGTTGCCCGGCATGAATGGCTACAAGCTGTGCGCCAACCTGCGCGAGCGCGGTGACTGGACGCCGGTTTTGATGCTGACCGCGAAGGACGGCGAGCTCGACGAGACCGAGGCGCTCGACACCGGCGCCGATGACTATCTGACCAAGCCATTCTCCTATCTGGTGCTGGTGTCACGGATCAGGGCGCTGCTGCGCCGGTCGGGCAAGACCCCACAACTCGTGTACGAGGCCGGTGACCTCCGGCTCGATCCGACCACCCATCAATGCTGGCGAGGCGAGGTGTCGGTACGTCTCACGGCCCGGGAGATGTCCGTCCTCGAATTCCTGATGCGTCGCAAGGGGGAGGTGGTCCCCAAAGCCGAGATCCTTGAGAACGTGTGGGATTTCGCCTTCGAGGGCAATCCCAACATCGTCGAGGTCTACATACGCCATCTCCGGAGGAAGATCGATGAGCCCTTCGGGAGAGCCTCGATCGAAACGATCCGGGGGGCCGGCTACCGCCTCGGGGTGAACGGTGGCTGAGTGGCCACAACGGCTCCGGACGGCCCGGGCCCGGTCAACGATCGGAGCCACACTTGTTGTGGCACTCACCCTCATCATCGCCGGGTTCACGGCCGTCGTTCTGCAGAGAAGGGCGTTGGTGGCGGCCATCGACGACACCCTGGTGGCCCGTGCCGAGGATGTGAGCACCATGATCACCGGCGGCAATCTCCCCGAGCGGCTGACGATTAGCGGCGGTGACGATGCCCTTATTCAGGTCATCAACGACGACGGTGTCGTGATCGCATCGAGCGGGGATATCGAGGGCGCCGGCGCCGTAGCTGACGTCCGTCCCGACCCTGGGACACGTGAGGTGGGCACCGTCCGACCGCCCAACGACGACGAAGAGTTCCGGCTGGTGGCTCTAACAACGATCGCCGACGATCAGACCTTCACCATCTACACCGCCGCGACGCTGGAGGCGGTCGATGAAGCCGCCGGGACTCTCACGGTCCTCGTCGCGATCGGTGTGCCAATGCTCATCGGATTGGTCGGGATCACCGTGTGGCTCATCGTCGGGCGCACCCTGCGACCTGTCGAAGCGATTCGCGCCGAAGTAGCTTCGATCACCGACCGCGAGCTCAATCGCAGAGTCCCGGCCTCCGACGTCAACGACGAGATCGGCCGCCTCGCGAAGACCATGAATGAGATGCTGGCCAGGCTGGAGCGATCCTCTATCCAGCAGCACCGCTTCGTCGCAGACGCCTCCCACGAGCTCCGGAGCCCCCTTGCTGCCATCCGATCCCAGCTCGAAGTCGATCTGGCCCATCCCGACCATGCCGATTGGCCTCATACCCATGCCGAAGTACTCGACGAGGCACTTCGCCTGCAACGCCTGGTCGACGACCTCCTGCTACTGGCGCGGGCCGACGCCGACACCCTCTCCACGGCGCAGGACGAGGTTGACGTCGACGACCTCGTTTTCGAACAGGTGAAACAGCTCCAGGTTCGCACCGAGCTCGTCATCGACACCACCCGGGTCTCAGGCGCTCAGGTGCGAGCAGATGCCGCCTCCCTGACCCAGGTGATCCGCAACCTCCTCGAGAACGCCGCCCGCTACGCCAGGAGCCGAATCGACATCGGCCTGATCGAGAGCGACGGAATCGCCACATTGACAATCGACGACGACGGCCCGGGTATCGCCGAAGATGAGCGCGAGAGGGTTTTCGAGCGGTTCACCCGACTCGATGAGGCCAGGGACCGAGCCTACGGCGGTGTGGGGCTGGGGCTTGCCATTGCCCGGGATGTCACCCAACACCACGGGGGAACGATCCACGTCGAGCACAGCCCGCTGGGCGGGGCGCGCTTTGTCGTCGGGCTACCTGTCGATCAGGGTGGAGTAACTCAAACGACGTGACGCATCGGCTCTACCATCAACCGAGACGAGCCCAGGAGCCTCTCTTGATCTTCTCCGACCGGTCCATCCGCGAAGCCATCGCCTCGGGTCTGATCCAGATCGACCCCTACGAGCCTGCCCACGTCCAGCCGTCTTCGGTCGACCTGAGGGTGAGCGACGGGTTCCGGGTCTTCATGAACCACAAATACAGCCAGATCGACCCCCGTGATCCCCAGTCGGACCTGACCCAGTTGGTCGAGGTGAGCCCGAACGAGCCGTTCATGCTCCACCCCGGCGAGTTCGTGCTCGGCTCCACCATGGAGCGGGTGAAGTTGGGCAACGATGTGGTGGCCCGACTGGAGGGCAAATCGTCTTTGGGCCGGCTCGGCCTGCTGATCCACTCCACCGCGGGGTTCATCGACCCCGGCTTCGAGGGTCACATCACCCTGGAGCTCTCCAACGTGGCCACCCTGCCCATCGCCATCTACCCAGGGATGAAAATCGGTCAAGTCAGCTTCTATCAGATGACCACCGAGGCCGACCTTCCCTATGGGTCGCCGGAGCTGGGTTCGAAGTATCAGGGACAGAGCGGACCGACCGCCAGCAGGTCACATCAGGACTTCGACCCGATGCCCGGGCGGTAACTAGCGCGGTTGCGTATAGTTCAAATTGAGTCCAAGATCTGCCCGGACTCGGGGATTCGGGATGACAGAATTGGATTCAGGTCCCTCGGGCCCTAATTGAGTCCC
>CAZRID010000249.1:3937-5039 GCA_964600055.1 uncultured Acidimicrobiaceae bacterium | reverse complement strand
CTGGTGCTGCCCTCTTGTGTACGGAAGGGCATCGTGTGGTCTTCCGTACCAACGGCAGTCGCATGATCGAGGTGAAGCAAGGACCGTTCCCGGGCACGACCGAGCTCGACCGCGTAATGATCGACTAGAGAGCCGCGCCAGCGGACGACAGGTTTGCCATCTATGCAGTTTCGTATGCGGTCTAATTGTTTCGTTTCCGCGCCGCCCGAAACGAGATGCCCGTGACGACTGTGGTGAACCTCAGCCCATCCTTTGGCACCACCTCAAGCGATCCCGTCACCCTGATCAAGCGAGCCGGAGCAATCCCACTGACTGTCAACCCGCGCGACCCGCCCTCGGACTACGAGAGCATTCTGGCCGGGGCGACGGCGTTGATCGTCGGCACGACGGCAATCGATGGACCGATGTTGGCTCGCATGCCAGATCTGATCATCGTCGCCAAGCACGGCGCCGGGGTGGACAACATCGACCTCGTTGCCGCCAGTGCCGCTGGAGTGGTGGTCACGGACGCGGCTGGTACGAATGCGGGTGCCGTAGCCGAGTTGACCCTTGGCTTGATGATCGCGTTGGCCCGGGGCATCGTCAGACACGATCGGGCAGTGAGGTCGGGTGCCTGGCCGCTCGGGGTCGGGAGGGCGCTCGAGAACTCGACCCTGGGAGTGCTCGGCATGGGCCGAATCGGACAAATCGTATCTCGGCTCGCCGGGTCGTTCGGGATGCGTGTCGTCTTCCACGATGCCAACTTGGAGGAGAGCCCCGACCCTGGGTGGACCTCGCTCTCGTTGTCCGAAGTTCTATCCCAGGCCGATTTCCTAACGATTCACGTCCCGCTGATGGAGGCGACGAGGGGACTGATCGGCGCCGCCGCACTCGAGCAGATGAAGCCCACCGCTTACCTCTTGAACGTGGCTCGGGGAGGGGTGGTCGATGAGAATGCTCTGGCCTCGGCCTTGCGGCGCGGCGCCCTGGCCGGCGCCGCGCTGGATGTCTTCGATGTCGAGCCGCCAAACCCCGACAACCCTCTGTTAGGGCTCGATGACGCAGTGATCCTTTCGCCGCACTCCGGCGCCTACACCGAGCTGGCCATCACGAGAACAAGCCT
>CAZRID010000249.1:0-3837 GCA_964600055.1 uncultured Acidimicrobiaceae bacterium | reverse complement strand
TCCTTTCGCCGCACTCCGGCGCCTACACCGAGCTGGCCATCACGAGAACAAGCCTTGTCACAGCCCAGAGCGTGGTGACTGCTTTGGGAGGGGTCCTTCCGCCCAATCGCCTGAATTCCCCTGACCCGTGGCGCGGTCATCCCTGAGCACAAGTTCAGGTCTCATGCTGACGGAGTCAAATTGAGAGGCATCGACTCATGAGTGCCTGTATCGACTCTGACCCGAATGGGGGACGGACCTGGTTCATGGCCATGCTCGTTGTTCGGGAAACCGCTTTGGGAAATTGCGATACCGGTGATTGGCGTATCCGCCTACGCGACTCAGCCAGATCCGGTTGGGCCTCAGAGACCCCAGAGAAGCCGGCTAACCGTTACTTCGCGGGAAAGCTCGAGGTGCTCGCGCGTAAGTTGCTCTGCAGTGTCCGAAGCACGGCGGCGAATCGCGTCCATCATGAGGGCGTGGCTCTCGGCTGCTCGCTTCGACTCGTCCGCGTTGTAGGTGTGAGCAACCCGCCGGTTGTATGGGTGCTTGCGGTAACTCAGGATCGCGTCACGAAGGACCGGGGACGCTGCGCTTCTAAATATCGAGTCGTGAAACTCGTCGTGTAGCCGGACCAATTGGCCACGCCCCTCGGGGTCCTCCGCCGGTCCGAAGGCGTCAATTGCGGTATGTGCCGCCGACATCATCCTCATGTCGTTGTCGGTGGCGTTCTCGGTCGCAAGGCGGGAGGCGTATCCCTCGAGAGCAATCCGGACTGCATATATATCGCGGATCTCCTGTTCGGAGTGCTCTCTGATCACCCAACCCTGGCGCGAAGCGCCAACCAAACCCTCGATCTCGAGACGTTGGAGGGCCTGGCGTATTGGAGTTCGGCTAACCGAAAGGTCTTGCGCGAGGTCGCTTTCAACGAGGCGTTGGTGCGGCCGGTAACGCCCATCGATGATGCGTTGCCGAATTTCGCCGAATACTCGGTCTCCGAGTCTCAGTTCTGACTCCGTTCTCCAAAGACAAGCTGGTGCTGATCTGACGGGCCTGGCCCCGCACCACGCGAAGTTGTCCGTCCGCGGTGCAGTATACCGAATTGTCTTTCATGGGAACCGGTATGCCCATCGCAGCGGCTCGTCATCAGCAGACAAGGCCAATCACCCCGGGCCGGGGGGTCGACCGTGCTTCGAGCCTGTCTTGGGATCGTTGGGGGTCGTGGGATGGCTGGCGTCGAAGCCAGCACGCTCCGGCTCCCGATCGGGCAGGGTCTTCGCTTCCGGCATCGAGTACCTCTGGACCCTGGCCAGCTTGATCGTCGCGTAGTATCCCGATTAGGATACCGCAACGTGCCTACCGGGTCTACGCCAGGGCCCGGCGGGTCGTAGGAGAGTATTGGAGTCATATCCGAGCAACCGCACGGGCCGGGGCGGGTTAGCCGTCTTACCGGCGAACACGAGCGACGTCATCGCATGAGAGTGAGCTATGAAACGGCAACGATTCCGCGGCTCGGTCATGACGAAAACACGAGAACGGGGTGCAGATAATGGACTTTGCTGTCGACTGGACGACGAGGATCGATTGGGACCACATTAGAAAGGTCCGACTGCAGAAGCTTCAGGCTGAGATGAAGGCCTCCGGCGTCGACGGCATCCTCAGTTTCAGAGCAGAGCACATCCGATTCGCGACCAACCTCAGGCCCCTGTGGTGGCCCATCAACTTTACGGGACGGAATTGCGCCCTGATCCCGCAGGAGGGTGATCCGGTGCTCTATGTGACCAGCGGCGACTGGGCCCGCTGCCAAGACACGATGCACTGGCTACCCAAGGAGAACATTCGCCCCTGTGGAACCATGGACGATTACGGCATTGCCAAGACCATGGTCAACAACGAGTTCGTTCCCACGGCCAAAGAACTCGGGTTTGCCGACGGCACCGTCGGCGTTGACTCGGTAAACGTCCACATCTTCCAGGCGATCACCGCCGGTTTGCCCGGGGCGAAGCTAGTTCCCGCCGACAAGGTCTTCCAGACCGCGATGAACGTCAAGGACCCTGAAGAGATCAAATGCATGCGGATCTCGAACAAGATGTCCGAATTCGCTCATCAGCGGGCTATCGAATTCATCAAGCCGGGAGTCCGGGAGTGTGAGGTTCTTGGCGTCATCATGAACACGTTCTACTCGTACGGCATGGAAGTACCGCAGTGCAACCTGATTGTCGCTTCGGGTGAGAACACTGCGCCCATCCATCGGTTCGCCTCGGACCGCCAGATCCGACGGGGAGACCTCGTCTTCATGGATCTCGGCGGTTGTTTCAACGGCTATTTCTCGGACGTCACCCGCACCATCGTGGTCGGTAAGCCAAACAATGAGCAGGTTCGCATTTTCACAGCCGTATACGACTCGATCATGGCTGTGCGAGAGGTCATGCGAGCCGGCGTAACCAACACAGCTGTCAACGCTGCCGGGAGGGAGGCCAAGACCCGCCATGGGTTCGAGGGGTACTTGGGCGTGCTCGGTCACGGAATTGGGGTATCGGCGTTCGCGCCGCCACTAATCGGGGATGTCTCTGCAACCGGGGAGGAAGAATTTGCCCTCGAAGAGAACATGACGTTCTCGATCGAGCCGACGGTGACAGTCCCTGGTGTCCCGGGTGGAGGCGGAGCACGACTGGAGGACTGTTTCCTCGTGACCGCCGAAGGCAACGAAGTCCTCAGTGGCAACGTTCCTTACTGCGAGAAGCTGTTGGGCCAGGACTCCTGCACTTGCGGGTGTCCATGATCTCGCTCTTCGAATGCGATGGCCCCGAAAAGCTAGCCGGTTGAACTTGCCCACCTGCTTGTAGGGCATTCCCTAACACAACCTCGTAATCCCGTTAGAGCACTGGAAAGAAGGAACAATGAAGCTGATTGTGATTCCACCGTACCGGGCCCAAAACTACACCCCTGAAAAAGGCCACTTCATGGTGAGCGAAGTTATCGAAGAGATGAGGGAAGAAGGGCGCCTGGAAGGGATTGAGATTGACATAGATCCGGGACATCCTGTTGAAAACACGCTAGATGCCACAGGAAAACCCGAACCGCACGTCTCGTCTTATAGAGCGTACGACGAGTTAGGTGCCGGGACCCTCAAAAGGGTGGCAATGTTTGGTGATGGGACCACGTACGATGGCATTGTTACTTCAGGAGGAATTGATCCGGGATTTACCGTCTCTCGGATGGTTTCCAAAGTGCCGCTAGCGGCGGCCCTGCACTCTGCAGCCCATTTTGCCTCGGCTCTCGGTAACCGGTTTTCAGTCATACATCTGGACGACCCGACAGCGATGATCGTTAGACGTTCGGTACAGGAATACGGCCTCGGCCATAAGCTAGTAAGCGTGAGGTCTATGGGCCATTCTTCACCGAGCACGATGACCGTCCTGCGCAATACTGCAAGAGGGGAGCGAGCAAAGACCCCCGAGGGAAATCAGTTCATCAATGACATTGTGGACCAGTGCATAGTCGCTATTGAGGAAGATAGGGCAGACTGTCTCATATTCGGGACCCCCGCCATCCAGTGTCTACATGGTGAGGTAAAACTGAAGCTGGATGACGCAGGTTATGGGGAAATACCGATAATACGTGGGCTTCGCTCCGCCATAGAAATGGCCAAAGCCATGGTGAATATGAACCTCATTCAAGCTCCCAGGGCATACCCCGGTGATGAATTGAAGGCAAAACCGAGATATCGATAGATATCAGCGGCCCAGAGTCCGCCGAGCACTTCCCTTAGGTTGGAGTTCGAGTGGTTAGCCGATCCGGGCGACGACGGGCCGAGCCGTCCCAGATCGCCAACTCGGCACTTAAAACATCTGCACG
>CAZRID010000248.1:0-5042 GCA_964600055.1 uncultured Acidimicrobiaceae bacterium | reverse complement strand
CTGTGGACCCACTTTCCGGTCGCGGACGAGGATCCCGAGTACACCCGCCGCCAGATCGAGGCCTTCGACGAGGCGGTGAGCGAGCACGAGGTGCCAATGATCCACCTGGCGAACACGGCAGGGGCCATTCTCTTCCCCGAGGCACGGCGGTCAATGTGCCGGATCGGGCTCGGGACCTACGGGTTGCACCCCTGCGCCGCGACACGGGGCATGATCGACCTCGAGCCCGCAATGCGCATCGTCAGCCACGTGTCCCATGTTCAGCGACTCGAGGCCGGGGCACGGCCGAGCTATGGGCGAATCAAGCCATTGCCTGTTGACGCCACGGTGGCGACCGTCCCCATTGGTTACGCCGATGGATATCCGAGACGTCTCTCCGAACTAGGCCGGGTGTTGATCGGCGGTGAGAGACATCCGTTGGCCGGCACGGTGACCATGGACCAGATCGTGGTCGATGTAGGCGACGCGGACGTCGGGATCGGAGACGAAGTCGTGTTGCTCGGCCGTCAGGATGACGGTGAGGTGACCGCCGACGAGTGGGCCGAGCTCCTCCACACCATTTCCTATGAGATCGTATGTGACATCGGCCCCCGGGTACCGAGGAGGTATCTCGAGTGAACGACACCATCACCGCGGTTTCCGGGGTCACGGTTGGGCATTGGTCCGATCACGAGGCTCGCACCGGGTGCACGGTCGTGGTTTTCCCTGAGCCCAACGTCGCCTCGGCGGAGGTGCGGGGAGCAGCGCCAGGGTCGCGGGAGACGGCCCTGCTCGAGCATGGGATGCGAGTCGAGCAGATCCAGGCGATCCTGCTGACCGGGGGAAGCGCCTTCGGCCTCGCCGCGGCAGACGGTGTCGTCCGCGGCCTCGAGGCCGATGGGAGGGGCCATGTGACCCCCGTGGCCCGGGTTCCGATCGTGCCGGCTGCGGTCGTCTTCGATCTGCAACCAGGGGAGGATTCGGTGAGACCGGGCCCCGATCACGGGGAGATGGCCTATCGGGCCGCCAGCAACGTGCCCGTGCCTGCCGGGCTCCTGGGGGCCGGCACGGGAACCACCGTTGCCAAATGGCGTGGGTTCGAGAACATGCGGCCAGGTGGTCTCGGGTCGGCGATTCGGCCGGCCGGCGAGGCCACCGTTGGTGCTCTGGTGGTCCTGAACGCTTTGGGCGACATATTCACCATCGAAGGCGAGCCCCTGACTGGTGGTGACCATGAGCCGGGGCCACCTGCCCTGATCCCGGAGACCCTCTCCAACACCACGTTGGTCGTCCTCGCCACCGACGCCGCCATGACCCGGGCCGAGGTGAGCAGGCTGGCTGTGAGGTCCCACGACGCCCTGGCGGTGTGCATTCGCCCGGTTCACACCCGATTCGACGGCGACATCGTCTTTGCGGTGTCCTGTGGGGTGGTAGAGGGAGACGTCGAGACCCTCGCCGAGGCGGCGTTTGGCGCAACCGCTGCCGCCGTGGAGAGGGCGGTTCGCGCCTCCGCCGCCTGATCCGTTTGCCACAATGGACCTGTAGTGACCGAGAGCACCCAGATCCTCGATGAGCTGAAAGCGCGCGCCCTGGTCTGCATCCAGTGCGGGCTGGCCGAGACCCGCACCCAGGTCGTGTTCGGCGTCGGCGATCCGCAGGCTCGTCTCATGTTCGTCGGCGAGGCGCCGGGAAAGAACGAGGACTTGCAAGGGGAGCCGTTCGTCGGCGCCGCCGGGAAGCTGCTCGACACCCTGCTCGGGGAGATCGGGCTTCAGCGGCCCGAGGTCTACATCGCCAACGTGCTGAAGTGCCGTCCACCCGGGAACCGTGATCCAAGGACGGAGGAGATCGACGCCTGCAAGGGCTATCTTCGGGAACAGATCCGACTCGTGGCGCCGGAGGTGGTCATGACCCTGGGCAACTTCGCCACCAAGCTCCTGCTCAACACCGAGGTCGGGATCACCCGACTTCGGGGGCGCACCCACCCCTGGTGGCTCGGTGCCGTCCTCGTCCCCACATTCCACCCGGCGGCCGCCCTGCGTGGTGGTGACCGGGTCACGGATCACATGCGCGAGGACTTCGCCCTAGTCAGGTCGATTCTTGAGGCGTCGAAAGGGCCGGCTGCCGCTGGGACCGTGGGCGAGGCCGCTGAGCCTGCTCAAATGGACTTGTTCGGATGATCGAAGTCCGCTGCCCAACCGAAGCCGATACCCGCGCCGTCGCCCGCAAGCTGGCCGCCTCGCTGCGCCCCGGCGACGTCATCGTGCTCGCCGGTGGGCTCGGCGTGGGAAAGACCCTGTTCACTTCCGGTCTGGCCGCAGGCCTTGGTGTCGAGGAAACCGTGGTCAGCCCTTCGTTTGTCCTGGTGCGCCAGTATCGAACCGGGTTTCTGTCGATGATCCATGTCGACGTCTACCGGCTCGGTTCCCTCAACGAGTTCGACGACCTCGAGGTATTCGAGCTTGCCGTCGATGGCGTAGTCGTGATCGAGTGGGGCGACGCCCTGGAAGGTGCAATACCCGACGACCACCTCAGGATCGACTTCGCCGTGGAACCCGACTCGGCTCGGGTCCTCCGACTGACACCCGGCGGATCCTGGGTCGAACGTGACCTCGGGTTGGTGGCATGAGACTGCTCGCCATCGAAACTTCCACGCCCGGGGCCTCGGTTGCCCTGGTCGAGGATGCCACCACCCTGGCTGCCGCCTCGCGGATCGATCCAATGGGCCACGCCACCTTTCTTGTCCCAGCGATCGACTTCTGCTTCGACCAGGTCGGCTGGTCGCCATCCGCTCTCGATGCTGTAGCCGTGGACATCGGGCCTGGTCTCTATACCGGGATCCGGGTCGGCGTGGCCACTGCGCAGGGCATTGCCGCCGCCTTTGGAATACCGATCATCCCTGCGGTATCGGTCGACGCCATCGCCCTCGAGGCCCGGACCGGCCATCGTTTGATCTGGGCGGTGGTCGATGTCCGCAGAGGCGAGTTTGCGGTGGCCCGCTATCACCCGGTTCCGGGTGGTGTGGTCCGCGAGACTGCACCGGAGTTGGTCCGCCCCGAGGTGTTGCGCGCCCAGCTCGACTCTGCCCCGGGGGAGAGCTTGGTGGTTGGGGACACAGGCTCATTCCCCGAAGGGCTCCTGCTCGGGTTGCATCGGGTCAAGGTGGGCAGGCCTCGGTACCCGTATGCCGTAGCCCTGGCCGAGGCCGCGCGGGGCAAGTACGAAAAGGACGAATTCCCGCCCCCGACCGAGATCCGCCCCATGTACCTGCGCGAGCCGGACGTCACCATCAACTGGGAGAAGTTGCGTGAGGAGGGGCCATGGGGAGCAGCTTGATGGAGGCGGTGGTCCGACCTTTGACCGCTGACGACCTCAACGCTGTCGTTGCCATGGAGGAGGCAAATCAGGTCTCGCCGTGGTCCGAGGGCGTTTTCCGCGACGAGCTCGCTGCCGTGAATCGGGTCTACCTGGCTGCGGACGACGGAGGTGTGATCGGATTTGGCGGCGTGATGTTGGTCGGGGAAGAGGCGCATGTCACCAACCTTCTGGTTGCCCCCGAGGCCAGGAGGCGGGGGATTGGCCTCGGGCTGATGATCGGTTTGATCGAGGCTGCGGTCGACGCCGGGGCCCGTCATCTGACTCTCGAAGTCAGGTCGAACAACGAGGCCGCCCGAGCCCTCTACGCCGTCCTCGGTCTGGCCCCGGTGGGGGTACGCAAGGAATACTACGGAGACGACGACGCTCTCATCCTCTGGGCCCATGACCTCGACTCCGAGGACTATCGGGCACGACTCGAGGCGCTGCGATGAAGCCCCTGATCCTGGCCTTCGAGACTTCCTGCGACGAGACGGCGGTGGCTGTGGTCCAGGGGACGACGTCATTGTCCAATGTCCTGGCCTCCCAGGTCGACCTCCACGCCCGCTTCGGCGGGGTCGTGCCCGAGGTCGCTGCCAGGGCCCATGTCGAATCGATCCGCGCCCTCACCCATCACGCCCTCAACGAGGCGGGTGTTCATCCTGCAGATCTCGACGGCGTCGCGGCCACGGCCGGGCCGGGGCTGGTCGGGGCGCTCCTGGTGGGCCACTCCTTTGCCAAGGCGACAGCATGGGCACGTCAGCTTCCCTTTGTCGGTATCGACCACATGGAGGGCCATCTCATGGCGCCCCGACTCCAATTCGAAGAATTCGAGCCACCGATGGTTTCCCTGCTCGCCTCAGGTGGCCATTCTCAGATTGTTCAGGTCAGCGCATGGGGCGAGTACGAGACCCTCGGCTCAACCATTGACGATGCCGCCGGTGAGGCGTTCGACAAACTGGCCCGGGTGATGGGGCTGGGCTTTCCGGGCGGCCCCGCCATTGACGCCGCTTCGGAAGGTGGCGATCCGGCCGCAGTCGATTTCCCCCGGGCCTTGGCCGACCGCCCCTTTCATTTCTCTTTCTCCGGGCTGAAGACTTCTGTAGTCACCTTCATCGCGAGGAGAAGGGCAAGCGGCGACCTCCCCTCGCTGCCCGATGTGGCCGCATCGGTTCAGGAGGCGATCGTCGACGTCCTGGTCGACAAGACCTTCAAGGCGGTCGATGAGACCGGGGCCAGGATCGTGGGCGGTGGTGGCGGGGTGCTGGCCAACCGGCGGCTGCGGGAGCGCTTTGCCGAGGAAGCGGACAAACGTGGAGTAATGCTCGCCCTGCCCGACCCGCTTCTTTGCACCGACAACGCAGCCATGATCGGGGTGGCCGGCGCCCACTGGCTGTCCGAGGGCCGGATCACCGACTGGGCCGAAAACGTGAACCCGGGCCTGGTCCTAGGGGAGCCGCTCAACTGAGGTACGGGGCGTCATATGGCGCCACGGCGACAGAGAAGCGACGACGACCAAGTCAGACCTGAGTCGTGCCGACTCATATTCTCGATTAGCACTCAAACGGGCTGAGTGCTAATCTCCTGTTAGCAGTCGAAGTACCCGAGTGCTAACCCATGGGCCATCAGCCGGTAAGGCTGGTGCCCAAGACACTGGAAACGAGCTTCAAGGAGGAGCCAAAGTATGAAGCTTCAGCCGCTCGGTGATC
>CAZRID010000247.1:0-5095 GCA_964600055.1 uncultured Acidimicrobiaceae bacterium | reverse complement strand
CCGATGCCATCGTTGTTGAACGTGAAGAACTCGGTGACCATCTGCTGCGCCACCACCGACGTGTCCTCCCGTCCTCCGGTCGTGACATAAACGATGTCGAACACTTTCCAGGTGGTTATGAAGATCGTGGTCCACACCACCACCACGGTGGACGAGATGGAGGGGAGCACGATCCTGCGAAAGACCTGCCACTCGTTGGCTCCGTCGATCCGTGACGCCTCGATGATCTCCTCGGGCACGGATTTGATCGCCGAGGAGAGGATGACCATGGCGAACCCGGTCTGCAGCCAGACCAGGATCACCATGAGGAACAGGTTGTTCCACAGCGGCACGGTGAGCCAGTTCACCGGCTCGGCGCCGAAAGCAACCAAGATCGCGTTCAGGATCCCGATCTGCTCGCCAAACCCTTCCGGTCGGAATCGGTAGACGAAGGTCCACACCACAGAGGCACCGACGAAGGAGATGGCCATGGGGAGGAAGATGAGGGACTTGGCGACATTCTCGGATTTGGGCGAGAGCTTGTCGGCCAATGTGGCGAATCCGAGCCCAATGCCCACCGCGGCCGCCGGCACCAGGATCCCCCATGCAAGGCTGTTCCGAATCGCCACCAAATAGGTGCTCTGGGTGAAGATGGTCTGGTAGTTGGCCAAACCAATGAAAGTGTTCCCGGCATCGTTCTGAAAGCTGAGGATGAAAGTGTTGACCACCGGGTAGACCAGATAGAAGCCGAGGAGCACCATCGCCGGGCCGGCGAAGACAAACGGGCGCACACCGGCGCCGATCCGTGCCGGCATTGCATTGACCAGCCGGTCCATTCCCCAGTAGAGCGCCCAGACCCCGAGCACGCCGACCACCAGGGCCACCGCCACCTGAACCAGCTTGTTCAAGTCACGGTCCCGGAGGAAATCGAAGGCGACGAAGAAGACCACAAGGACCGCGGGGACCACGATTGCGCTCAGGATCCGCAGGGCCCACACCTGAACTGAGTTGGACGTGGCTCCAGGCTCCTCGGGGAGCGATGGCGGGGTCACCTTGTCGACGCGGGTCACAGGAGGAGTTGACATCCCGACTCCTTGTTCTCTCTCGATGCCGGTTCCGACCCTACCCCGCATCGGCCGAGGGTGCCGCCGAGCATCACGCGAAGAGGGGTGGCCTGTCGGCCACCCCTCTCACGTCTCTGTCGGTGTGCCGGTCAGCTCGTCGGCCAGCTGGCTTCGACTGTGTCGGCGACCTCCTGTGAAGCAGCGCCGCCGGTGAAATCCATCACCCCGTCCCAGAATGTCCGCTGACCCACCTCGGGTGGCATCAGGTCGGATGCGTCGAACACGAAAGTGTTCTCGGCAAGGGCGGTGGTTATGGCCTCGGCGAAGACTTTCGCCGACTCCGACTCGTAGCAGTCGATGCTCACGTCCTTGTTACCGGGGAGGCGCTCAACGCCGGCCACACCATGACCACCGTGCTCGGCGACGCCGCCGCCGCTGGCGGAGGCGAGGGTGCACTGCCATTCGGCGGTGATCCAGTCTTTGATCGCCGCCACGTTCTCCGCAGCTCCGTCGAACACGATGATGGTGTCGCCACCACCCATCGCCCCGGCGTTGCCGTCGATGGTGGGGAAGGCAAAGACCTTGATCTCCGACTCCTCGCCCTCCTCGTAGTCGGGGGCCTGGGTGAAGAAGTTCGTCGCGAACGAGCCTTGCTTCAGCATCAGACAACCCGGCTCCGGATCGGTGAACAACGGTCCGGGCGAGTCCTCGAAGAAGGTGCTGGCCGCTGCCTCGGGCCCGCCGAGGACGAATCCCTCACCTAGGAGGATCTCACCGAGGGTGTCGAACGCTGTGATCACGGTGGGATCGTTGAACGGGATCTCGTGGTTGTACCACTGGGCGTATGCCTCCGAACCGTTCTGACGGACATAGATGTCTTCGATCCAGTCGGTGCCTGGCCATCCCGAGGCGGTGCCGCTCTCGAAGCCGAAGCACCAGGGGGTGAGCCCATCGGCCACGATCGTCTCGGAGAGAGCCACCAGGTCCTCGTAGGTCTCCGGGATCTCATACCCGTTCGCGGTAAACGTGGGCTCGTGATAGAAGACCACCGATTTGAAGTTCGGGAACCACGGGACCCCGTAGTGATTGCCGTCACTACAGACACCGAGGTCCATCCAGTACTTGGAGCTATTGGTCTCCATCTGTCCGATGTCGAATCCCATGTCCTCCAATGAGACGAGAACTCCCTCGTCGGCGTAGCTGCAGATCGAGGACGGCTGCGGTGTGAAGGCCACTGCCGGTGGGTTGCCACCGTCGACCTGGATCCTCAACTGCTCCTCGAACTCGGCCACACCGGTGTAGGTGATGTTGGACCCGACCACGCCGTTGTACACGTCGATGAAGCCTTGAAGCGCCTCACCCTCCACCCCGGTCGGGGCTCCGAACAAGGCGAACTCAGCACCACTGGCTTCGCTTTCGCCACCTCCATCGCCTTCGCCCGCCGTGGTGGTGGTTCCGCCGTCGTCGCCGCCACATGAGGCGATCACCAGTGCAAGCACTGCAAGCAAAGTCAAAAGCCTGCTCAATCGTTTCATTCTTACTCCTCCGTTTGGGTTTGAGCAGAACGGCATGAGCCGCTCGACTCGCACGGGCCAACCTTATCCAAGTGGAGTGGTTGCGTGCGACTCCCGATGCTTGACCGCTACCGGGAAGGCACCATTCACAGACGTGTTCTGGGCGCGCCCTTTGGGGGCGTCGTCGTCAGTCACGGCTGAGTTCGTCCGACCACATCCGCGCGTTTCCGCTAGTTTCAGGGACCGGCCCCACGAACAAGGGAGAAGCGGCATGGCTGGCATCACAATGGAAGGTCTCGGGAAGGTCTACGAAGACGGCACGAGGGCCGTGGGGAACCTCGACCTCGAGATTCATGACGGCGAGTTCCTGGTGCTCGTCGGGCCTTCCGGGTGCGGCAAGTCAACCGTCCTCCGGATGATCGCCGGTCTCGAGGACATCACCGAGGGCACGATGAAGATCGGTGACAGGGTGGTCAACGACGTCGCTCCCAAAGACCGCGACATTGCGATGGTCTTTCAGAACTACGCCCTCTATCCGCACATGTCGGTGTTCGACAACATGGCGTTCGGGTTGAAGCTGAGGAAGTTCCCCAAGGACGAGATCCTGCGAAGGGTGAATGAGGCTGCCGACATCCTCGAGATCCGTGACTATCTCCAGAGAAAGCCCAAGGCTCTCTCCGGTGGTCAGCGACAGCGGGTGGCCATGGGGCGTGCCATCGTTCGCGAGCCGGCCGCCTTCCTGATGGACGAGCCGCTCTCAAACCTCGACGCCAAGCTGAGGGTGCAGATGCGCGCCGAGTTGGAGCGTCTGCACGGTCGTCTCGAGACGACAACTGTCTATGTCACCCACGATCAGGTCGAGGCGATGACCCTCGGTGATCGTGTGGCCGTGCTTCGCCCCGTCTCCGGCGCCAGACCATGGAATCTGCAGCAGGTCGGTGCTCCCACCGACCTATTCGATCATCCCGACAACCTGTTTGTTGCCGGGTTCATCGGCAGCCCGGCGATGAACCTCGCCTACGGGCAGCTCGAGAATCGCGGCGACGAGGTTTGGGTGAAGACCCCCAACTTCGAGATCAAGGTCGATCCTCGCTCGCTGTCGGCCCATTCGGGGATCGAGAACCGGATGAACGAGGAGCTGGTGATCGGAATCCGTCCCAACTCGCTGGAGGCGGCTGCCGTCAAGGGGCCGGACCCGGATCGGACGATCACTGCGAAGGTCGAAGTGACCGAGATGTTGGGCGCCGAGACCTATGTGCATTTCACAATCAACCGGCCCCCGGTGATGACGCCCGACATCGAAGAGCTCCTGGCCGACTCCGGGCAGGATCCATCGTCATTGGGAGACACCACGAACTTCATCGCCAGGGTCAGTGCCGATGCCCGGGTGTCGAGGGGCGATCAGATCGATCTCATAGTCGACACCGCCAAGCTCCATTTCTTCGACCCGAAGAGCGGGATGAGGGTCGGCGCCGAGCCGAAGGTGGCGGCGAGCGTCTGACCGGCTACTGGCCGTCCTCAACTCGAGTGGTGCCTCACAGGTGATGACCGCGCGCTTTCCCGAAGACTTTGCCTGGGGTGTGGCCACCTCTGCCTATCAGATCGAAGGTGGCCGCCGTGAGGACGGCAAGGGCGAGTCGATCTGGGATCGGTTCTCGGACGAGGGACGATTGCGGGATCCGGGTGACGTCGGGGTCGATCACTATCACCGGTGGGAAGAGGACCTCGACCTGCTGGCGGATCGAGGCCTTTCCTACCGTTTCTCCATTGCCTGGACCCGGGTCATCCCCGACGGCGACGGTGAGGTGAACCAGGTTGGTCTGGACTTCTATCTGCGGCTTGCGGAGGGGATGCGAGAACGAGGCATCACTCCGTATCTGACTTTGTATCACTGGGATCTGCCCCAGGCGCTTCAGGACAAGGGCGGTTGGGCATCGCGCCGGACTGTGGACGCCTTCGCCCGGTACGCAGGTGTTGTGGCCGACGTAATGGGTGACGAGGTCCGGCACTGGATCACCCACAACGAGCCATGGGTGACTGCGATGCTCGGCCACCGGGACGGTGTCTTTGCCCCCGGGATCGAGGACTGGCCGACGGCGCTGACAGTCGCTCACCATCTGTTGTTGTCCCACGGTCGGGCGGTCGAGGAGATCCGGAGTCGGGTCACCGACCCTTCGGTGGGGATCGCCATCGACTGTCGCCCAGTCGACGCGAAGTCGCAGTCCGACGAAGATCTCGAGGCCGCCCGCCACTTCGACGGGTTCCGGAACCGATGGTTCTTCGACCCGGTGTTCGGAAGGGGATACCCCGATGACATGATGGGTTCCTATCGAGACCGGGGGCGGATCGACCCGACGGTGATCGCGAATGGCGATCTCGAACTGATCG
This sequence comes from uncultured Acidimicrobiaceae bacterium, assembly GCA_964600055.1. Taxonomy (GTDB): domain Bacteria; phylum Actinomycetota; class Acidimicrobiia; order Spongiisociales; family ZC4RG35; genus JARDZU01. The sequence goes on along the minus strand of CAZRID010000247.1, from coordinate 150 downwards.
CGACCCCGATCGACTTCGTGGGCCTCAACTACTACACGACCGTCACAGTTGGCGCCGGCGAGGAGGAGTCGGACGACACGGAGGGGGAGCCAGGCACCGATCCGCAGCCTGGTTACACGGAGACCGGTTGGAAGATCGACCCCGATGGGC
>CAZRID010000246.1:3624-5107 GCA_964600055.1 uncultured Acidimicrobiaceae bacterium | reverse complement strand
TCAACCTGACCGGACAGCTCCACGCCAAGTTCCGCTACGCCGACCACCCTCACGCTCGGATCGCGCGAATCGACACCTCGGCCGCCTCGGCTCTTCCCGGTGTGTTCGCCGTTCTCACCCATAAGGACGTGCCCGATGTGCTGTACGGGGGAATGGTCCAAGATCGGAGGCTCTTCGCCAAGGAGAAGGTTCGCTGGGAAGGCGACGTCATCGCGGCAGTGGCGGCCCGCACGCCGCTCATCGCGGCTCATGCTGCAACGCTCATCGAGGTCGAATACGAAGTCTTGGAACCTCTTCCCGATTTCTTGGCCAATATGGCCGAAACCGCTCCCTTGATCCACGAGGCCTGGGTCGACTACGAGGCGGACGACAGCCTCGGGCGCAGCCGCAACACGCTCGGCCACTCGACTGTCGTCAAGGGCGATGCCGCCGCCGCCATAGCCACCGCCGACATGGTGGTCCGCGGTCGCTACGTTTCCGACGCCTCGCAGGGTGCTCCGATCGAGCCGCGGGCGATCCTGGCCCAGTGGCAGGGAGACAAGGTGACCGTGTGGTCCTCGACCCAGGTTCCGTTTGCGGCCCGTTCCGGCATCGCCCACACCCTCAACCTCCCCCAGTCGCACGTGCGAGTCATCGTTCCGTTGCTGGGCGGTGGATTCGGGTCGAAGTGTGATTTCCATTTCGAAGCACACATCGCTGCTCTGGCCCGGGCCACCCGCCGGCCGGTGAAACTCGTGTTCTCGCGCCAGGAGGAGTTCTTTGCTCCCGACCACCGGCGGGAAGGTATGGTCATCGAGCTGGAGACCGGGGTTACCCGGGAAGGTCGGCTCGTGGCCCGCCGGGGCCGGCTCGTGCTCGACAAGGGCGCATATTGCGGCGAAGGGGGTTTCTTCGCTCAGATGGCGGCGATGCACGCCTGTGGTCCTTACAAGATCGACAACATCGACATCGACTCCTACCTGAACTACTCGACCAACCAACCATCCAGCTCGGTCCGCGCCCCCACTGCTCCTCAGACGTGTTGGGCCCTCGAACAGCACATGGACGAGGTCGCGGCAGCTATTGGAATGGATCCGGCCGAACTCCGCCGTCGCACCCTGATCGACGAGGGCGACCAGGGGCCCACCGGTCAGGTGTTCGAAGAGATCGGCGCCAAGCGGGCCCTCGAAGCGGCCCTCGAAATGATCGGATACGGACAGAATCTGCCCGACGACGAGGCCATCGGCATTGCCTGTGGATGGTGGCCGTCCTTCGGCTCGAACTCCGGCGCCTACATCAAGCTCAACGGCGACGGCACCGGCACCATCATCACCGGCGCCATGGAATCGGGGACGGGAGCCGTCATGGGGCTACCGATCCTTGCGGCCGAAGTTCTGGGGATGAGGCCCGAGGACTTCTCGATCCTCTATCAGGACACCGACGCCGGGCCATGGGACATGGGGTCGTCGGGATCCCAGACCACTTTCAACAACGGTCGAGCCGT
>CAZRID010000246.1:0-3524 GCA_964600055.1 uncultured Acidimicrobiaceae bacterium | reverse complement strand
GTTCGACGACGACGGACGCCAGCGCAACCCCGGACTACTGGATTACAAGTTGCAGACCATGAGCGATGGCCCTCGGATCGACATCCGCTGGATCGAGATCGACACCCCCAACGCCGGGCCCAAAGGCTCGAAGGGGGTGGGCGAGCCACCCTGCGTTCCCACTTCGGGAGCCATCGGCAACGCCATCGCTCAGCTGATCGGACGCCATGTCGATCGGCTGCCCATGACCCCCGAGCGAGTCTGGGAAGCGTCGCAGGCGGCTGGGAAGGTGTCACCATTGCTACCTATGTGACGGCGCACACAGTCGAAGAGGTGTTGGCCGCGCTGGCGAGCGGGGCCCGCCCCATCGCGGGAGGTACCGACCTGGTGGTCGGCGGTCGCCAGGGCAAGAAGCCGCTCCCGGAATCATTGGTGGGAATCCATCGGGTGGCCGGGCTCGGTTCGATCGTAGAGACCACAGATGGCCTCAGCCTCGGCGCCCTGGTGACACACGCCGCTATCGCCACCAACGATCTCATCCAAACCCGCTACACCGGCATCGCCGACGCTTCTGCCCTCGTGGGGTCCCACGCCACCAGGGCCAACGGGACCCTCGGGGGCAACGTGATGAACGCTTCCCCCGCCATGGACACCGGCGCTCCCCTGCTGTGCCTGGGAGCCCAGGCCGAGCTGGTAGGTCCGGGCGGAGCTCGCCTCGTGGACCTGGCCGAACTCTGGACCGGCCCAGGGACCACCAGCGCCCGACCAGACGAGCTTCTCGTGTCGATTCACATACCCATCCCGGCCGAGGGAACCGGTAGCTCCTATGTCCGACTCCAATACCGTCGACAGATGGAAATCGCGGTGGTGGGGGCCGGAGTGGCATTGACCTTGCTGGACGGGACGGTGACACAGGCCGCCGTGGCCATCGCCGCGCTGGCCCCCACCATCCACCGAGTAGTGGAGGCCGAGGCCGCCTTGGTAGGCACCGACGGCAACCCCGGTGCAATGGAGGCCGCCGCCAACGCCGCTGCCGCCGCGGCTCGCCCGATCGGCGACGTGAGGGCTTCGGCCGATTACCGGCGCGCCATGGCGGCAGTGATTACCCGCCGCGCTATCCAAACCGCCCTGGCCCGTGCCCGAGGCGAGACGGTGGCCATCCCCGCCAGCGAATCCACTTATGGGAGCTGACATCACCTATCCGATCACCCTCGACGTCAACGGGGTGCCCTATCCCCTCACCGTGGACGCCCATGCCAGCCTCCTCCACACCGTGCGCGACCAGGTGGGGCTCACCGGCTCGAAGGAGGGCTGCGACGACTCCGAATGCGGCGCCTGCATGATGCTGATCGACGGGAGGCCGGTGAACTCCTGCTCCTACCTGGCGGTTCAGGCCGAAGGATGTCAGATCACGACCGTGGAAGGTCTCACCACCGGCTCGAACCTCACGCCCCTTCAGGAGGCATTCCTCACCGAAGGAGGGGTCCAATGCGGATTCTGTACGCCCGGCATGCTGATCTCGGCCACGTCCCTACTCGCCGCCAACCCCGATCCGACCGACGATGAAGTCCGCATCGCCCTCTCGGGCAACCTGTGCCGCTGCACCGGATACGACGGGATCTTGCGAGCAGTGATCACCGTCGCCCAGTCCGCGCACCCTCGGTGAGTGGTACCGGCCCGTGGCGCTGGGGATCTGGGATGGCCGGCTGGGACCTGTGGATGCAACCATTCGGGTCTGAATGACCAGCACGCCTGTCTACGACTGGACCCGGGGGTCGGGCTATACCCCGGTGACAGCTTTGTGTGCGGCATCTCTCACCCTTGCGCCCCCTTCGATAAGTGGCGGACGATCCTGACGATCGATGACGACAGAAACATCACCGGGGCCGTCAGAACCTCTTTTGTGAGGTCTCGTGGACTTCGAGGTCGAACACGTTCCACCCCGTGATTCGGTGGTGGAGTACAGGTCGGTTGATGGGCAGGCGGGGATGCCGGGGTGGCTTTGACCATTCGCTGTCGGCGCTTACACAATGGATCCATGAGTGAGAACCTGGGCCATCAGCACGGCTACGGGCATCAGCACGACCGGGGTTGGCGGGGGGTGGCCCGCTACCTGCGGTACTTCGGAAGCATGTGGATGTCACCGGTGAACCGCGAGGTGATAAGGCTGCTCGATGTCCGGCCAGCCGAGCAAGTGCTCGACATCGGCGCAGGGATGGGACCAGGTGCTGTGCTTGCGGCGAAAGCGGGTGCCCGCGTGGTCGCAGTCGACCCGACCCCGTTTATGCGACTCGTGCTTCGTGTGCGTCGGCTTTGGCAGCGCTCTCGCGACAGGATAGAAATCTTTGACGGCACCGCTGAGCAACTCCCCGTACCAGACGCCAGTGTCGATGCTGCCTGGGCGGTTAACGCGATGCACCACTGGTCCGACCTCGATGCAGGAATCGGCGAGTTGGCGCGGGTTCTGCGTCCAGGTGGTCGCCTGGTGTTAGTCGACGAGGACTTCGACGACCCGAGCCACCAAGACCACCTACGGTTCAGTGCCCGGCGATGCAGCCACGATGTCGAGTTTGCCGACGTCGATCCGGCTGAGGTGGGCAGCAAGCTGGTCGCTGCCGGATTCCTCGTCGACGAGGCTGGCAAGACTCTCGTCGCCGGACGGCCAGCGAAGCTGTTGAGGGCTACCAAGCCCTGGTCCCTTCGATGGCTATAGCGATCGCACTCGCAACCACGATGACGATCAATGCTCGTTCGCCCAGGGAAGCACGCCAGGATTTAGACAATTGGTTTTGTTCGTCGTCAAGGTGTCCAGCGGCCGTGACTTCGCAGCCCTGTATGTGAAGCGGTCGTCTCCAAAGAGTGCATCGGATTTTGAACCGCGCCCGGTGCGAGGTGCGTAGCGGGTTCATGAACTCGAGATCGCTGTGCCAGGTTCGCCAGAGTCGTCAGTGACGGCAGGACGGTCGACGTCGCCGCCGAGGAAGGGCTTTCGGCATGAGTGTCAAGCAGCCTGACGACCTGCTGGTGCAACTTCAGCGCGACACGTTGCGGTATTTCATTGACAAGGCCAACCCCCGGAACGGGTTGGTCCCGGACAACACGCGCGACGGCGCCCCTTCGAGCATCACGGCTGTGGGGTTCGCCTTGGCGACCTACGCCGTTGGTGTGGAGTGCAATTTCATCACTCGCTCCGAGGCAATTGAGCGAACGCTTGCGACGCTCAGGTTCTTGTGGGAAAGCCCACAAGGTGATGGCCGGGACGCGACCGGATACCGGGGGTTCTTCTATCACTTCCTCGACATGGAGAACGGTCGGCGCGCTTCGAAGTCGGAATTGTCAACTATCGATACCACGTTCCTGATTGCCGGGGTCCTGTTGTCCGCTGCCTTCTTTGACGGGGACGCGAGCGACGAGAGCGAGATACGTAACCTTGCCGATGCGCTTTACCGCCGAGTCGATTGGCAGTGGGCACAAAACGGCGGAAGGACCGTCACGCACGGGTGGACCCCGGAGCGCGGATTTCTGAGGTATAGGTGGGAGGGCTA
>CAZRID010000245.1:0-5111 GCA_964600055.1 uncultured Acidimicrobiaceae bacterium | reverse complement strand
TCGTCGAGGCCGAGGACGCAGCCAGCGGCGTCGAGGGCCGGCGAGACCGCCCAGCCATTTGTGCGACGGGCCACTAGTCCGCCTCCTCCCCCTCGACGATAGGTGTCGGCTCGTTGCCCATCAGGTATTGCAGGATCTGGCGTGCCACCGGGGCGGCGACCTGCCCACCCGAGCCACCCTCGTCGATCAGGATGGCCACGACGTACCTCGGGTTGTCCAGCGGGGCGACTCCGACAAACCACGCGTGGTTGTCCCGGGTGGCGGAGGACTGTGCGGTACCGGTCTTGCCACCGATGTTCTCCACACCTTCACCAAAGTCGGCGAACGCGGTAGCCGCAGTGCCGCCGTTGACCACCCGGCCGAGATCGGTGAGCAACGAAGCCTGCGTAGCCGGGTCGATGTCGACGGTCACCGGCTCGGGGCGCTCGACCGGCGTGATATTGCCTTCGTAATCAATAATCTCCTTGACCACCCTTGGCTCCATCATCCGACCACCGTTGACCAATGTGGCGAAGGAAACTGCAACCTGGAGCGGGGTGGCGGTGAACGCCCCCTGGCCGATGGCGAAGTCCATCAAATCACCACCCAGCCATGGGGAGGCCAGTTCCAGCCGGCTTGGCTCGAGACGGGGCGGCCGGTCGGGGTTCTCCAGCTGGAACTCCTTCCATTCCTCGAACAACTCCCTGGTGGGAATGGTCCCTCCCGCTTCGCTGGTCAGGTCGATGCCGGTCTCATGCCCGTAACCGACCTTCTCCGCCCAGTCCTGAAGGATGTTCTCCTTTGGTGTCTCCTTGTAGGCGAGCCAGGTGCCCAAGGCGACATTCCAAAAGTAGATGTTGCAGGAATTCTCGAGTGCACCGTGGATGTCGAGCCAACCCAGGTTGCGTGGGTCATACCAGTCGTGTTTCACCTGCTGTGACCCATCTTCCAGCTCGGATAGAACCAGCGTGCCATCGCAATGGATCAGATCTCCTTCCACTCCTTCGCCGTCGGTGGGAAACGGCAGGTCTTCCTCCAACTTGGCGGTGTAGGTGATGGCCTTGAAGGTCGACGCCGGGGGATAGAGCCCGCTGACCGACAGATTGTTGAAGGCAAGGGTCTCGTTGAGACCGTTGAAGGTCGATTCGTCGATCCCGGCGACAAACAGTTGGGGGTCGAAGTCCGGGTAAGAGGCGAGGGCGAGCACGTCGAAGGTGTTCACGTCGAGGACCACTGCCGCCGCACGCTGGGTCTCGCTGAACACCTCCTCTCCGTTGGCGCGGGCATCGTCCTTCACCGCGTTGGACAGGGCGACCCCCTCCTCCAGAGCCAGCTCGACCAACTCCTGGAGCTCGAGATCGAGGTTGAGCACCAGCGAGCTCCCTGCCACAGGATCGACGGGAGCACGCTGGTCGATGATCTCCCCTTTCCGCACCCGATACTCGACATGTCCGCTGGTCCCTTGCAACAGCTCGTCGTACATCCGCTCCACGCCGAGCTTTCCGATACGGATACTGGGGTCGAGGTCTTTGCGTGCCTCCATATCGGCCTTTTCCGGCAGACCGAGGTGCCCGATCACATGGGCCAGGGTCGGGCCCGACAAGTAGACCCGCTCCGGCACCTTCACCACCTCGACACCGGGAAGCCCACCGAGCGACTCGTTGATGGCGAACGCCGTCTCGCTGGACACCGTCGAGACCTGGAAGCGGCCGTTGATCCCGGCTTCCTCGTACATGGCGTCCAGCTCGACCGGGTCGACACCCACGATCGAGGCCACCTCCTGGATCAGACCCTCCTGCTGTTCGGGCTGGACGAAAGTTCGGTCGATCATGACCGCCGGCACCAGGCGACTGGTGGCAAGGAGGGTCCCATTGCGGTCGAAGATTTCCCCTCTGGACGCATAGGACGACTTGCCGATCCAGGTCGATTCTTCCGCTGCCTGTGCGATTTGCGGGCCTTCAGCCACCTGCACGAACCACAGACGTAGGCCGATCACCGAGAACATCGTGATGAAGACCACACCAAGCGTGGCGAGTCTGAGTGCGAACTTCATGGGTACCTCAGCGCCGTCCTGTCGCGATCGACCAACCGGACAAAGGTCGGAGCCAAGAGGCCAGCCACCGCGAGATTGGCCAACGGTACGAGAATCATGCGACTAACCGCGCTCTCTCCGAGCAAGCTCACCTGACCAAAGAGGGTGCCAATGAGGATCAGGGCCACCACCCCGATCAGCGTGAGCACTCCCGCCCAGATCGCGATCGTTACCCGACCCAGCTCGGCTCTCTCTTTGGTCCGGATGGCAATGTAGGCGATCACGGTATAGACCACCGCACGGAGCCCGAGCAGAGATGCTCCGAGCAGGTCCACGATTAGCCCGGAGATGAAGGCAACACCAAGCACGGCTTCGGGCCTGACCTTGGTAAGTGCCAAAAGGATCCCAATCAGTAGAACGAGGTCCGGGGTCACGATCCGGAGCCGCCCAAACAGTGTGGTCTGCACCACCACCGCGAGCACGACCGTCAGGCCGATGACCAGCGCGGTGCGGCCTCTCATCAACCATCTTCCTCAGACGTTGTCGTGGTGGTGCCCTCCTCCTCACCAACCGTGGACGTCGTGGTTTCCTCCTCCGCAACCGTGTCGTCGGTCGCTGCCGTGACCGGGTCCGGTGGCCAGGCGAGGACCACGACCAGACGCAGGGTTTCGGGGTCGACAAAGGGTCGAACCGTGGTGCTCAACGACGTCGCCTCCGGCGAGGCGTCCTCCAACACTTCACCAACGGGCAGACCGGCGGGGAACTTTGTGCTTCCGGCCGAGGTCACAACCCGGTCCCCAGCGAGCAACGGCTCCCTGGCGTCGAAGACATCGAGCACCATGGTCAACGTCATGTCGGAGCTGAATGCCTGGGAGGTGAGCGCACCAGTCTGCGAGCCGGTTTGCACCGTGATCCCCTGCCGCTCGGCCGTTATCGGTACGACCGTCGCACTTCCCGGGCTGACACTGGTGACAGTTCCGACCACATAGCCGTTGGTGTCGATCACGGGCTGCCCGACTACCACCCCATCCTGGGTGCCCTTGTCGATGATCAGGGCCGCATCCACGGCGCCAATCACGTTGGCGACAGTTCTCGCCAACTGGCCTTCGTCGTTGCCGAGGTCGTAGAGCTGTTCCAGCAGCTCCAGCCTGGCGGTCTGGTCCTGGACCGCTATGAGCGCGGCCTGTGACTCTGCCAGCTCGGCCGAAAGCGCGGCGTTCTGCTCCCGCAGCGAGGCCACATTCGACAGGCTGTCGAGCGCATTGGATATCGGGTTGACCACGTAGGAGGCGAGACGTTGCATCGGGGACACGATTGCCTGGGTCCCGGCGCGGAGCACTCCAACCACTCCCCCACCCTCGAGACGGACGTCGAATGTCATCAGGAGGACACCGATCACCAGGAGGGTGATCAACGTGGGAAGGGCTCGGTCGGCTCTCTTCGATGTCAGCATCGTCCAAGACGGGTCGAGGTGGTCATGGCCGGGACGACGACACGAGCACGTCCTGCAACGTGTCGAATTCCTCCAGACACTTCCCCGAGCCAAGCACCACCGAATGCAGCGGATTGGCCGCCGTCACGATGGGCATCCCCGTCTCATGAGCCAGACGATGGTCCAGCCCCACCAAAAGAGCTCCTCCTCCGGTGAGCACGATTCCCCTCTCCACGACATCGGCCGCCAGTTCGGGCGGGGTCTTGTCGAGGGTGTACTTGACCGCGTCGACGACGGCCTGTGTGGGCTCCTCGATCGCTTCCCTGATCTCGGGGCTGGACAAGAGGATTGTTTTGGGCAGACCGGAGACGAGGTCGCGCCCACGAACTTCGGCAGACGGCTCGTCGGCATAAGGCCAGGCAGAGCCAACGGCGAGCTTTAGCTGCTCAGCGGTTCTCTCCCCAATGAGGACGTTGTACTCCTTCTTGACCCAATCGATGATTGCGGTGTCCAGCTCGTCGCCACCCACCCGGATGGAACGGGACACCACGATGCCTCCGAGCGAGATGACGGCCACCTCGGTGGTCCCACCACCGATGTCAACGACCATCGAGCCAGCCGGCTCGCCAATGGGCAGCCCGGACCCGATGGCGGCAGCCATGGGCTCCTCGATGGTGTACGCCCGTCTCGCGCCGGCGTGATAGGCCGCCTCCTCGACAGCCCTTCTCTCGACCGGGGTGATTCCCGAGGGGACGCAGACCACGATCCGGGGACGGGCCCATTTCCTCCGATGGACTTTCTGGATGAAGTAGCGCAGCATCTTCTCAGTGACGTCGAAGTCGGCGATGACTCCATCACGGAGAGGGCGAATGGCGGTGATGTGGGCCGGGGTGCGGCCGATCATTCGCTTCGCCTCCATCCCGACCGCCAATGCCCTGCCGTTCTGCGAGTTGATGGCCACCACGGAGGGCTCGTTGAGGACGATGCCGCCTCCCCGCACATACACCAGTGTGTTGGCGGTCCCGAGATCGATGGCCATATCCTGGCCGGTAAAGGAAAGAAGGGTTTCAGCCATGGCTGATGATGACTCCCGCGACGACCCGGGGAGTGTAGGTAGATGCCCGATGTTGTGCCATAGCCACGTTCACCCTGGGGCCAAACGAATTGAGAGTGCATGTCCGCGGACGCCTCAGCCGAAGAAGATCTCCAGCTCCCGAGCCGCGCTTTCCGGCCCGTCAGAACCATGGACGAGGTTGTGAGTCATTAACAGACCGAGGTCTCCACGGATCGTCCCCGGGGCCGCCTTCTTGGGGTCTGTGGCCCCCATGAGGTCCCTGCAAACCGAGATCGCCGACTCGCCCGACCACTCCATGGCCACCACCGGCCCGGAGGTGATGAAGTCCAGCAGCTCAGGGAAGAAGGGCTTATCCACGTGCTCCTCGTAGTGATGGCGAGCTAGAGCCTCGTCGACATCCAGCTTCCGGATCCTCTCCAAAGTCAGACCCTTGCGCTCGAGGCGAGTGATGATCTCCCCGACCAGACCCCGTGCCACGCCGTCGGGCTTGACCATGATGAAAGTGTTGTCGATTGCCATTGCCGGCGGCAGGGTACTGCCCCAAGAGTCCCCCCTCCCCCTTCGGGTACTCCCCCCTACTGTCAAGACCGGGG
>CAZRID010000244.1:0-5113 GCA_964600055.1 uncultured Acidimicrobiaceae bacterium | reverse complement strand
CGTTGGACGCGCATTGATGTCGCGGCCACGTCTCCTGGTGCTGGACGAACCGACCACCGGGCTGGCGCCCAAGCTGGCCGCCGAGGCGTATCAGGCGCTGGGTGTGCTACGGAGACGAGGGCTGACAGTGTTGGTCGCGGAGCAGCAGGTCCCGCTGGCCATGGCGCTCAGCGATCGAGGCTATGTCATCGAGAACGGCGCCATCCGCAAGGAGGGAACCTCGGCGGAGCTGGCGGACGATCCCGACGTCCGACGCGCCTACCTGGGGATCGCATGATCGCCAACCTCCTCGACGGGATCGTGCTCGGGCTCCAGTTCGGCCTTCTGGCCGCCGGTCTCACCCTGGTGTACGGGCTGGGAGGTGTGCTCAACCTGGCCTACGGACAGATGGCGGTCGTATCCGCCATGGTGGTGCTCTTCGCCATGGACGCCGGGGTCCCGGCCCTCCCCGCGGCAGGACTCGGCCTTCTCGCAGGCGGTCTGCTCGGGCTGATCCTCGACTTGGCCATCTTTCGCCCGGTCTACCGCCTTCAGGGCGAGGCGCGGGTCCTGCTCAGTCTTCTGTTGTCGTTGGGCGTGGCCTTCGTCGTCGACGGGTTCCTCAATTGGCGATACCCCACCGCGGGCCTCACCATTCGCATCAGTGGGGGCCCTGTCGAGATCCTCGGCGTCCCGATGCGGGCCGGGAGCCTGGTCGCATCGGCCATCACCATCGTCGCCTTGGGCGCGCTGTTCTGGTTCTTCCGATCCACCTCGTTGGGGCGTGCGGTGCGATCGGTGATCGAGGACGAGGAGGGGGCGCGTCTCGTCGGGATCGATCCTCACCGCATGCTTCGATTGATCCTGATCTTGACCGGAGTGCTCGCGGCCCTGGTGGCCGTCACCCGATCCATGGCGGCGCCAGTGACGGTCACCGCCGGCTTCGAGCTCACCGTCTCCGCCTTGATCGTCACCGTGGTCGGCGGGCTGGGGAGCGTCACCGGCGCGCTCCTCGCCGGGATCATTCTCGGGATCGTCAACATCATCGCCGCTTCTTACATCGGCACCTTCCTGTCTTTGATCATCCTGCTCGCTGCGGCGGCGGTGACCATCCTCATCCGACCATCCGGGCTGATGGGAGTGCGTGAGTGACCGAGCGGTACACCGAAGGGACCGGCACCTCGCTCATCGGAGGGACCGAGCAGCGAGCGTCGCGATCGCTCGTCGCGCTGTTGGTGCCCATCGCAGGGGTGGGGGCGGTCCTTGCCCTGGTGCCCCTGTGGCTCGGAGACTCCCGGGTCCTGATGGGAGTCGCGGTGCTCGGGCTCGCCTTTACGTGCTACACGATCGGTTTCAACCTGATCTTCGGGAGCACGGGGCAGCTCTTCCTGTGCGTCGGGGCGTTGGCCGGCATCGGTGGCTACGGCGCCGCCATCCTTGCCGACACCGTCGGCTTGCCGATCATGGTGAGCATCCTGTTGGCGACGGTTTTCGCGAGTCTCACCGGAGGCCTGCTCAGCTGGGTATCTGTGCGTCGTTCTCTCGGCGTCATCTTCACCGGGATCGTGACCCTCATCTTCGCGCTCACCTCGCACAACCTGCTGCTCGGTCTCGGCGGTCTCACCGGTGGGGAGTCGGGTTTCCTGATCGAGTCCGGCTCCGACACCTTCCTCAGGAGGCAGATCCCCCCCTACTACGTGATGCTTGGTCTGGTCCTCCTCTTTCTCGCCGTGCACGGGCTATTGCGCAGATCCCACGTTGGCTGGGCATTTCGCGCCCTGCGCGACGATGAGGTCGCCGCCGAGCTGACCGGCGTCGACGTTGCCCGCTATCGGGTCTATGCCGCGCTGATCGGGGCCGCCATGTTGGGCATGGCCGGGGCGATCTACGCCTTCACCGAAGGTCGGATCAGCCCCACCACCTTCGGTTTCGCCGAGGTCGACGTGGTCGTGCTCGTGATGCTCGCCTTCGGCGGCATCGGCACCCTCTTCGGCCCGGTCCTGGGGGCGATCACGTTCACGGCCATCGACGAAGTGCTGATCGAGCTGGGCCAGCTCCGGGTGCTTGTCTACGGGATCTTGGTCATCGTGTTGTTTCTGTGGATCCCACGCGGCGTCATCCCGACTTTCCGATCCGTGTTCCGGCGTCGAAAACAGTCCTGACACTGCCGGCCCGGCATCCGGCGGGGGCGGTACCCTCGGCGCCGGACCAACCACAAGGAGCCGACGATGACTGATCGCCCCCCATTCCGTGCGGACCATGTGGGGAGCTTTCTCCGACCGAAGACGGTGACCGACGCCCGGGCGGAGAGGGCGGAGGGAGCGATCGATGCCGAGGAGCTTCGACAGGTCGAAGACGAGGCGATCGTCAAGGTGGTGCGACAGCAGGAGGATGTCGGGCTGCAGGGAATCACCGACGGCGAGTTCCGCCGCTTCATGTTCCACCTCGACTTCCTGGAACAGCTCGACGGGGTGAAGGTGACCGAGGGAAACTTCCTGGCCAGGTTCCACAGGCGTGACGGGTCCGAAGTCGAGTTCTCTCCACCGACGATGCGGGTCGAGGAGCCGATCCGCCACGCCCGGCCGATCCAGGGCGCGGACTACGACTACCTGGCGTCACAGGTGACGAAAGCGCCGAAGGTTTCGATCCCGGCGCCGTCCATGCTCCACTTCCGGGGTGGGAGACAGGCGATCAGTGAGGAGGTTTATCCCGATCTCGAGGAGTTCTTCAACGACCTCACTGCTGCCTACCGGGAGGAGATCGCCGACCTCGCCTCCCGTGGTGCACGTTATGTGCAAATGGACGACACAAACCTCGCCTATTTGTGCGACCCCGAGGTCAGGGAGAGGACCGCCGCCCGGGGCGACGACCCCGACGATCTGACCCGGCTCTACTGCCGATTGGTCAACGATTCGATACGTGATCGACCCGCCGACATGGTGGCCAGCGTGCACCTCTGTCGGGGAAACTTCCAGAGCGCTTGGGTCTCACAGGGCGGCTACGAGCCGGTCGCCGAGACCCTTCTCAACGAGATGGAGGTCGACGCCTTCTTCCTCGAGTACGACGACGAGCGCTCCGGTGATTTCGGCCCGCTGCGTTTCCTGCCGGAGGGCAAGATGGTGGTCCTGGGTCTGATGAGCTCCAAGGAGAGCCGGGTCGAGGCTGCCGACGAGGTCAAGAAACGGATCGACGAGGCCGCCGCCTATGTGCCCCTGGAACAACTCGCTCTCAGCCACCAGTGCGGCTTCTCCTCCACCGTCCACGGCAACACCATCACCCCAGACGACCAGTGGCGAAAGCTGGCCCGGACCGTCGAGGTGGCGCACGACGTGTGGGGGTACTGAGCCCCCGGGGGCTGATTCACGACTGCTGGTCGCTGTTGAGCTGACTGACCGGTCGGTCTAAGATTGGGCTGTGATCGACTTCGAGACCGATCCCGGTCGTTACCGGCACTGGCGTATCCGAATCGAGGGCCCGATCGCCCATCTCGACATGGATGTCGACCCTGCGGGGGGCCTCCATGAGGGCTATGAGATGAAACTCAACTCGTACGACCTCGGGGTGGACATCGAATTGGCGGACGCGGTGCAGCGTCTTCGGTTCGAGCACCCGGAGGTGGGTGCGGTGGTCATCGGCTCGCTCAACGACCGTGTCTTCTGCGCCGGGGCCAATATCGGGATGCTGGCCGTGTCACCCCATCCGCTCAAGGTCAACTTCTGCAAGTTCACCAACGAGACCAGGAATGCGATCGAGGACGCCAGCGCAAACTCCGGCCAGCGCTACCTTGCCGCACTGAAGGGCAACGCCGCCGGGGGCGGGTACGAGCTGGCCCTGGCCACGGACCACATCATGCTCATCGACGACGGCACCTCCTCGGTGGCCCTGCCCGAGGTGCCCCTACTCGGGGTTCTGCCCGGAACCGGCGGTCTCACTCGTCTCGTCGACAAGCGCCACGTCAGGCGGGACCGGGCCGATGTCTTCTGCACGGTGGAGGAGGGGATCAAGGGAAAGCGTGCCCTGGAGTGGCGTCTGGTCGACGAACTGGTTCCTTCGTCCTCGTTCGAGGAGTCGGTCAAGAGTCGTGCCCTGAAGATGGCCTCTGCCACCGATCGCCCTGTCGCCGCAGAAGGGGTGGGGTTGCCCCCACTCGAACGAAGCTTCGGAGACGACCGGGTCGACTACAGCTCGCTTCGAGTCGAGATAGATCGGGCCGGCAGGACCGCCACCCTCGTGCTGGTCGGGCCGGAAGGAACGGCCCCGGCAAACGGGGCAGAAGCGCGGGTCGCCGGGGCCAGGTTCTGGCCGCTGCGTCTGGCCCGTGAGCTCGACGACGCCATTCTCCATCTGAGGGTGAACGAGCTCGAGATCGGGACCCTGATCTTTCGCAGCGAAGGCGACGCCGATCTGGTTCAGGCCCACGACCGACTCCTGGTCGAGCATGGAGGTGACTGGTTCCTGAGGGAGGTGGTCCTCTATTGGAAGCGGCTCCTGAAGCGGGTGGAAACGACCTCGCGCACGCTCCTCTGTCTGGTCGAACCGGGGAGCTTCTTCGTCGGTTTCCTGGCCGAGCTCGTCCTGGCCGCCGATCGCAGCTACATGCTCGACGGCCCATGGTCGGGGCGAGAGGAGGTCGCCCGGATCATGCTCACCCGCTCCTCGACGGGGCTGCTCCCGATGGCCAACGACCTGACCCGGCTCGGGACCCGATTCTGGGGCGACGATGCAGGTCTCAAGACGGCGATGAGCGCAGTCGGTCACAGTCTCACCGCCGCGGGGGCCCACGAGTCCGGCCTGGTGACGGACATCATGGATGACATCGACTGGGAGGACGAGCTGAGAGTGATGATCGAGGAGCGGGCTGGCTTCTCACCCGACGGGTTGACCGGTATGGAGGCCAATCTCCGATTCCCCGGTCCCGAGACCATGGAAACCAAGATCTTCGGTCGGCTCACCGCCTGGCAGAACTGGGTGTTCCAGCGCCCAAATGCCTCGGGTGAGACCGGTGCGCTGCGGCGGTATGGCACGGGGATCAGACCCGACTTCGACAAGAGGAGAGTGTGATGACCGCCGAAGACGTCGACTATGACCTGTTGATCCCGAACAACGTCGGTCTGGCCGACGACCCCAAGCTGCG
>CAZRID010000243.1:0-5131 GCA_964600055.1 uncultured Acidimicrobiaceae bacterium | reverse complement strand
GAAATTGGAGGGGTGCGAAAAGTCAAAGGTGGCACTGGCGACGTGGTCCCGATCACACGAGTGATTAGGTTTCGCTCGGCTCGCAGGCTTGTCGCCCCAACGCGAAGCAATTGCACCCCTCCACCAGTTCCCGACTGATCGGAGGGAGAAGTGGAACGGGTAATGGTTTTCCGGCGACTCTGAAGTGCCGCCCGGTCTGAGGAGATCTCGCCTACGAGGTTGGGCATTGCAGTCGAAGACTTGGCGAGGGGCAGCGCTATCAGCTAGGCCCACGTTATTTGTCCGAACCAGAGGTCAGCCGGTGGCGACCAACTCGTTCCAGTCGACGGCCACTGCGATCAGCCCTAGCTGATACGGGTCGTGGAGGTCGAGCCCGGTGAGCTCGGCTACTCTGCCCAGCCGGTATTGCACCGTGTTGGGGTGGACGTTCAACTCGGCTGAGGCTGCCCGGAGCGAGCCCCGATGACGCAAGTAGGCGGCCACGGTGCTGATTAGCGACGAGGTCTTCTCTTCGTCCAGGGCCAGCACCGGTCCCAGCACCCGCTCCACGAAGCGGACAGCTCCTTCCATGGGCATCTCCCGCAACAGTTCGGTGGTGGGGCCGAGCTGGTCGTAGGTGCAGATGCCGATCCGTGCACCGAGCATGACCGAGGTCCGGGACTGCTCCACCGCCCGGCCCAGGTCTGCGATCTCGGAGAAGGGGTCGCTGACGCCCACCGGCCGGTCTCCGGCCCTTGCTAGCTCCAGCAACTGTTCGAGTGAGATGCGGATCCGGTCCAGGGAGTCATCCTCGATCAGGGCGAGCACCCGATTCGACTCGGCGGCCGCGGTCAGCAGGCCGAGGCTCCGCGGGGAGCGGGTCAGCTGGCGGGCGATACGGGAGGCGGCCTGGTCGTCGGGGCAGGCGATCACAGCCATCCTCATCGCCCCTCCAGCGAAGCCGAGGGCGGCGAACGCCTCTTCGACCTGCCTGGGGGAGAGCCGGCCGGTCAGCAAGGAGTGGAGCGCCCCGGGGAGGGCGTGCATCCTGATCGAGCGATCGGCGCGTTCGGTCTCCAGGGAGAACCCGATGAGGCCGACGGCGTGATGGACCAGTGGATGGCGGATATCGGGCCCCTCGGGCAACGGGGGGTGCACCGCGAGCATGCCGAGCAGCTGGTCGTAGCCGATCCGGAAGATGCTGGTTTCGCCGCGCTCCACCACCTGGTTCGCCGCCAGCTTCCGGGGCGTGTCAGATCGGGCGAGCAACGAAGCCATCCGCTCCCTCGCTTCCGGGTCGCCGGCGAAGGCGCGCGGTCGTCCGTCGCTCTCGGCCACCATCACCGATGCCCCGATCTCGGCGGCAAGGAGACGGCACGCCACGTTGACAGGCTCCTCGGCCGCCTCCAGCAGCCCGGTGACGAGACGGGTCTGGGCCTGGGCCAGTGAGTCGAGCTCGACGTTTCGGCTCTCCAGCTGTTCGGTCAGGGCCTGGAGCCGGGCGGCGGCCGCCCGCTGGGTGTCGGCGATCAGCGAGGTGTGCACCGCGACCCCGGCGAGACGGGCCACGGTGTGCATCAACTCGACGTGCTCGTCGGTGTAGGCCCGGGGCTGGATCCCGTAGGTGTTCATCGTGCCGAGCACCCGGCCGCTGGCGATGATCGGGAAGTACCCGATGGAGCGGAAGCCCTGGATCCTCGCTCCTTCGGAGAGGATCTCGAGGTCGGGCCGATTAGTGAGGTCTTCGATCAGGATCGGCTGCCCGGTAGAGGCGACCTCGAACAGCGGCGACCACTGATTCATGTTGGCCCGGTTCCGCTCCCGCCACTGGAGGAACGCTTCGGTGAAGCCGACGCCGAACGAGCCCTCGGTCCGCTGCCCGTCCTCGGAGAGCACCGATATCGAGACCCAGTCACAACCGGGGAGGCGGGCTGCCTGACGGCAGATGAGTTCCATCGTCTGGCCCAGCGGCCGGAAGTCGTTTACGGTCCGCGCGATGTCGATGATCGCCAGCCAGGTCTCGAGTACCCCGTTGTTGTCTGCCAAATCCACCTCCTGGAGGCCGTCACGTTACCGGCGTCGGCGTCCGAGGGGTTTGTGATGGAGAACAAAAAGAAACCCGAGCCTCTGTGCCCGGTGCCGTTGACCTCGGACCCGGTTGATTGACAGGCTCCATAGTGCGCCCGTCGTCTCGGGCGTCTTGGACCGACCCTGAGGAGGACAACTTGAACTCGACACGATCCAGGCGGAGAACCGGCGTGCTCGCCGCTCTCATAGCCCTCGCCCTGGCTCTCACTGCCTGTGATTCGGGCACCACCGACCCCGGCGCCGAAACCACCGAGTCGGAGAATGGAGGCACCACCGGGGAGCAGGTCGACCTGCTCGTCTGGTCGTCCCGCCCCTTCTACGTGCCCGAGGACGAGTTCGCCGGCCTCATGGACGAGTATCCGAATCTCAACGTCACCTACGACGTATACCCCAACGACGACATCATCCAGCAGCTGCAGCGAGCCAGGGATGCCGGTCAACGGCTCCCGGACGTGATCCTCGATGACAGCCCGATGACCGCTGCCTACTACGACCTCGACTTCCTGCTCCCCATCGACGACCTGGTTGCGCAGTGGGAGGAGGAGGACCCCGAGCTCTACAACAAGATCTCGCCGAACGTCTGGCAGGACGGGATGCACAACGGTGAGTTAGTCGGGATGCCGACCATCGGCCAGTTCGACCTCCTCTACTACAACATCCCGTGGTTCGAAGAGGCCGGAGTCACCACCCCGGTGGAGAGCTGGGACGACCTGCTCGAAGCGGCCCGCGCTCTCGAGGCGGCCCGACCCGACGACACTCCGATGTCGGTGCAGTTCGTCTCCGGCGAGGGGATCAACGACCGACTCGCCTTCATGGCCGCGATCGGCGTCCCCTTCGAAGAGGGCCTCCCCGACCTCACCTCCGAGCAGGGCACCTACGTCATCGACTGGTACATGACCCTCGCCGAAGAGGGGATGCTGGCCGAAGACGCCATCGCCTGGGGCGAGGCGGAGGCCCGCGGCGCCTTCATCGGACAGCGAACCGGGATGATCATCGAGGGGCTGCAGACCGCAGTCGACTTCATCGAGACCCCCGACTTCGCCCTCGACGAGCAGTGGGGTGTGATGCCGCTGCCCAAGACCCGATCGGGCGGCGAGCCGGAAGGCGAGACGATCATCGCCTCCCGCGATTGGCACATCCTCTCCTCCACCGAGCACCCCTACGAGGCGAGCCTCGTTCTCCGCTACGTGGCCGAGACTCCCCAGGTAATCGGTCAGGTCACCCAGGGCGGGGCCCCCGGGCGTCAGTCGGAGGCGATTGCCTCCCCGGAGATCGCAGAGTTCTGGCCCTTCTTCGACGAGGAGCTGCAGGAGGTGTACATGAACGCCGTGGCTGCTCCAGCCCCCGACGAGGCGGCCGAGATGCAGCGGATCCTGGAGACGATGTTCCAAGAGATCGTCACCGGGACCGGTGAGACCGCCGCGGAGATGGCTGCCAGGTACCAGACTGAGTTGGACGCACTGAGCTGACTCCTCCCGAGATCTCCTGTGCACTCCGACTCACCCCCTTCTGACATTGATGATCCGGCAAGGCACTGATGTGACGACTGCAACCAGCACCGGGAGGAAGCAGAGACGAAGCTCGTCCGAAGACGTGTCGAGCCTCGGTCTTACGGGACGGGGGAGATACCTTCCCTACGCCTTCAACGTCCCAGCCTTCCTGCTGGTGTCGGCGATCCTCGTCTACCCGGTCCTCTACGCCATCTATCGCAGCCTGTTCCGGGCCGACAACCTCGGCGATCCCGAGGTGTTCGTCGGCTTCGGCAACTACGCCGACATGTTCACCGATCCGGCGTTCTTCGCCGCCCTCCGCCGGTCCCTGGTGTTCGCCTTCGGCTGTGTGCTCCTCGGGACGGTGCTCGCCCTGATGTTCGCCTTCGCCCTCAACCGGGTACTGCGCCGGCTGCGGTTCATCCGGGCGTTGACCATCGCCCCCTACATCGTCTCCAGCGTTGCGGCGGCGGTCATGTTTCGCATCCTGTTCAACCCCGACGCCGGACAGGTGAACCACTTCTTCGAGCTGATCGGTCTCGATCGCCAGCCATGGCTCAGCGACCCGGGCCTGGCAATGGTCGTGGTCATCGTCGCCCAGGTGTGGACCGACCTGCCGCTGGCGGTCCTCCTGCTCCTCGGCGGTCTGCAGACCATCGACACCGCCTATCTCGACGCCGCCCTGGTCGACGGCGCCGGCCCCTGGGAGCGGGCCCGGCACGTGTCGATCCCCCTGATCGCCCCCCAACTGGCGATCAGCACGGTCTGGCTCAGCTACGCGACCCTCACCTCGTTCGGGGTGATCCTCGCCCTGACCGGCGGCGGCCCGTTGAACGCGACCCAGACCCTTCCCATCGAGGTCTACATCACCGCGTTCCAGGACCTGCAGAACAACCAGGCGCTGGCGATCGTGACCGTGATCCTGGTCCTCAACGCAATCTTCACCCTCGCCTATGTGAGGGCCGCCCGGCGGTACCAGGCGGTGGAGGCATGATCGGCGAGACGGCCGCCGACCGTCACCGTCCACCGGCCGAAGTCGGAGGCCGAGCCCGGAGAAGGTTGATCTCGCTCCTCGCCTGGCTACCGCTCCTGTTCCTGGTGGTGTGGACTCTCGGCCCGTTCCTGGTCTCGATCTCGACCTCGCTGAAGACCAAGGGCGAGGTCTTCGCCGACGTCTCCCTCATCCCGTCCAATCCCCAGATCTCCGCCTATCTCGACGTCCTGGGCCGGGAGAACTTCCGGGCCGCCTTCCTCAACAGTGTGATCGTCGGCATCGGGGCCACCGTGGTGACTCTCGCCCTGTCCGTGCCTTCCGCCTACGCCCTCGCCCGATGGAGGTTCCGGTTCCGCCACCTCCTGCTGCTGTTCATGCTCATCCCCCGGCTGGTCCCCGACCTCGCCCTCATGGTCCCCCTGTACCGGCTGGCCGTCTCCTCGGGGATGCTCGACAAGCGGATCACCCTCATCGGGGTCTACGCCGGGATGTTGCTCCCCCTCGCCATCTGGCTGCTGGTCGGCTTCTTCCAGAAGATCCCCCGCGACCTCGAGGAGGCGGCAACGGTCGACGGGGCCAA
>CAZRID010000242.1:0-5134 GCA_964600055.1 uncultured Acidimicrobiaceae bacterium | reverse complement strand
TCCACTGGGGAGGAATCGTCAACCCGACCTCTCCTACATCGAGGCGGCGGCGGACGCCGTCTCGCAAATTGCCAGACCCGGTCAGTTGATCAGCCTCGAGTCGACCACCTATCCCGGCACCACCGAGGATTTCCTGGTGCCGGCCGTCGAGAAGGCAGGCCTGAAGCTAGACGAGGACGTCTGGGTGGCGTTCTCCCCGGAGCGGGTCTCACCCGGTGACGAGATGAAGACCGGGGACATCCCGAAGGTGGTGGGTGGAGTCACAGCCGCGTCAGGCGATGTCGCAGTTGCCGTATACAGCCGTGTCGTGCCGTCGGTGCACCGGGTCAGCTCCGCCCGCGCCGCCGAGTTGGCCAAGCTGTTGGAGAACACCTACCGGGCGGTCAACATCGGGTTGATCAACGAGGTTGCCCAACTCGCCCACGAGCTCGACATCGACATCTGGGAGGTGGTCGACGCCGCGGCTACCAAGCCCTTCGGCTTTCAGGCCTTCTACCCGGGCCCTGGCGTCGGCGGCCATTGCATCCCACTCGACCCCCAATATCTGGCGTGGCGAGCGCGCGAGGCCAACTTCGCCACCCGGTTCATCGAGACCGCCGACCAGGTCAACACCCACATGCCCGAGTACACCACGCAACGGATCGCCGACCTGCTCAACACCGTCGGACGTTCTGTCAAAGGAAGCCGGATCCTGGTGGTGGGGATCGCATACAAGCCCAATGTCTCGGATGATCGAGAGTCTGCATCGGTCGACGTGGCCAACCGGCTCCTGGCCAGGGGAGCGACCGTCGCGGTCTTCGACCCTCATGTCAGCGATGAGCGGATCTCCGAGCATGGGTTCGAGGTGGCGGGTAGTGACGATCTGAGTGGTTTCGACCTCGCCGCCATCCTCACCGACCATTCGGGACTTCCCTATGAGGCCATCGCTCGTGATGTCCCCTTGGTGTTCGACACCAGAGGTGTTTACCGGCGCCTGGGTCTCGAGGCGGCAAACGTAGAGGCCCTATGACCGCTCCGGCGATCCTGGTCCTGACCACCGTCCACCCACCTGACGACACCAGAATCCGCGAGCGGCTGATCAGAAGCCTGCACGGTCTGGGGCATGTCACCTATGCCACCAGGGACCCCGGCCCCACTGACCGGTCAGATCTGACCTGGACCCGTCTCGGCGGCGGCCGTTTCGGTCGGAATCTGAAGGCCATCCGGTTGCTGTTGGGACGGCGATGGGACTTGGCCATCCTCCACGATCCCGAAACCATCCCGGCCGGGGTCCTGGCCCGTCTGCTCCGGCGCTCGACCGTGGTCTTCGATGTCCACGAGGACCTGCCGGCACAAATCGCCTCCAAGACCTGGGTACCGATGCGGGCGCGGCCTGCGTTCCGCGCACTGTCACGAGGCCTGTACCGGCTTGCCGAGAGGTTCCTGGTGTTGAGCCTTGCCGAGCCGGGGTACCGGAGCCTCTTCAAGGGCGATCACCCGGTGTTCGCAAACTTCCCCCGGTCATCGACCTTCCCGGATCCGCCGGCAATGGGTGATGGGTCGGCGGTGTACTTGGGCGATGTCACCAGGGCCCGGGGGATCGAAGAGGCCTTGGCAGCCAGTGACAGGAGCGGTGTCGCGCTGGTCGCGGTGGGCCGTGTGGATGACGGGTTGGCACAATCCCTGTCGGCCAGAGCCCGGGCCCTGGAAGTCGAACTCACCCTCACCGGGCATCTCCCAAACCCCGAAGCCCTGGCCCGGATGTCATTGGCCTCGGTAGGGCTCTCCCTCCTGCGAGACGAGCCCAACTATCGCGACTCGCTGCCGACAAAAACCCTTGAGTACCTGGCGATGGGGGTGCCGGTGGTCGCCACCGACCTTCCCGGCACGAGATCGGTGCTGGGCGAACTCGAGGCGGTCTGGCTCGTCCCACCCGGTGATGTGACCGCGATGGCGACCGCCATCGAGCAGGCGGTCCGACCCGAGGCCAGGATGGCGGCCGTGCAACAAGCGCCCAAGGTCCGCGATCGGTTTCGATGGCCCGAGGAGGAGGTCCGGACCTTCTACACGGAGTTGATCAACCGAAGAGAAACCCGAGACCCCAGCTGAGATGCATGGTGGCCAGGGCCACCGGGACGCCTAGCGCGGGCACCCCGAGACGGGGGAGTGATGCCAACCCGATGAGGGCCAGGGTCAGAACATAGACGGCGGGGAGGATCAAGGCAGCCGGCCACCAGAACGCGGCCAATGCCGAGAGGGCCAGCCCACCGACAAGGACCGGGGGCGCCAACTGCCGCCATCGCAACGAGCCGGGGTGGCGACGGCTGAATCTCCTCTTCCACGTACCGTACTGAAAGTACTGCTGGCTCAACGCTCGAATCGAGCCACGAGGTCGGTACGTCACCCGTAACTCGGGGTCAAACCACACCGTCCCACCTGATTCGCGGATCCGATGATTGAGCTCGTAGTCCTGGTTGCGCTCGAAGGTCTCGTCATATCCGCCGAGCCGATGCAAGGTTGCCCGTCGGAACACACCGAGATAGACGGTGTCAGCCGGGCCTGCCGCCCCGCCAATCCGGTACCGAGCATCTCCCGCCCCGAACGGCGACGACATGGCGGCCGAGATCGCCTTCTCCCACCCGGTGGTCCCGACCGGAACCTGCATCCCGCCGACGTTGTCGGCGTTGGTTTCGACCAGGGTGCCGACCGCCCGCTCCAGGTACCCAGGCGGAATCGTCGAATGAGCGTCGACCCGGGCCACCATCTCCGCCGTCGAGGCGGCAAGCGCCAGATTGAGCCCGACCGGTGTCTTCCCGCTGGGATTCGAGACCACCACCGCACCGTGACGCAGCGCCGCTTCGGACGTGTCCTGGTCGCGGGCGGCCACGATGATCGAACCGAGGTTCGGGTAGCCCTGGGCAAGAACCGAGTCGATTGCCTTCCCGATGCTGTGGGCGGCGTGGGCGGCGGGGATGATCACGTCCAGCGAAGGGTGCTCAGTCACCGGCTCATCTTCCCAGGGCACGCACCGGCCCCGCCAACAATCCGACCGTAACGTGTTCTCCATGTCGAAGGGCATCGCACTGGGGAGAGGTGCCGCAATTGCGTGCGTGGCAGGGGCCCTTTGCTTTGGGCTGGCCTTGCTAGGTGACCTCGCCCACACCGAGTCCGGTGTGGTTTTCTTCATCGGGGCAATGGCGGGGGCGGTCGTCGGGCTCACCACACGATCCGACGCCCGGTTCGAAGCACTCGGTGTGCTTCTTGTCGGTGTGCTCGCAGTGGTCGCCGGTGTCGGGACGGGGTTCGGGTGGCTCGAGCTCTCGATACTGGCCGGCTCGGCGTTGGCAACGGTATGGGTGCTCTCGGATGAATGGCGCCCTTCCAACCCCTGGCGGTGGTTTCGGTGGGGTGGGGTGGTCCTCGTCGTTCTCGTTCTGGTGCTTCTGCCGCTGATCCTCGACGGAGGCACCCTGGGGCATGATGAGTCGGCCTATGGGGTCAAAGCCCGTCAATGGCTCGAAGGGACACCCGGTAGCGGATGGGCCCCGCACCGCGGGACCGGCATGTCGGCCTATGGCTATCTCGTCCTCGCCCTCGGAGGAGAGGAGGCTGGGCTGCGTCTCTTGGGGTTGGGCGGCGCCCTCGCCCTGGCGGCCGGGTCGTGGGCATTGGGTCGTCATATGGCCAATCCACGGGTCGGGGCCATCGCTTCGATCGGTGTGATCGCAGGGCCGGCGGTCCTCCGACGCAGCACTGAGTATCTGAGCGATGTGCCGGCGGCCGCTCTGCTGGTGTTTTGCATGGTCATCGTTTGGAGAGAGTTCAACGATCGGGAGGCGCCTACGTACGGTTTGTTCTGGGTCCTACCGCTGGCATTGGGTGCGTTCTACCTTCGGTATCAGTCCGCACTCAGCCTTGCCCTGATTGCCATGGTCGTGCTGTTGCTGTGGTGGCCCAAGATCCGGCAACGACCGGGCCCGGTCGGGTGGATGGTGGTCCTGGGATTGCTCGGCCTGGTTCCCCACATTGTCCAGTCGATCGACCTCACCGGCAGCCCGTGGGGGATTCTCCTCAATACGAGCAGCGGTGCGGTGCGGGCCTACGTCGGGGAGGGGCTAGGCGACTACGCGGGTCAGATCGGCTGGCACCTCGGCGGGTATGTCGGTCCGATTGCGCTGGTCGCTGCCGTTGTTGGTGTGATCACCACGTGGCGAAGCCCGGAGACCAGGAGGCGGTATCTATTCCTGTTGGTGCCCGCCCTGGTCCAGGTACTTGCCCTGGGATTGATCTCACACGGGGAACCGAGATTCATCTTCTTCCCGCTCGCACTTGTCGTGGTTGCCGGAGCGATGGCCATCGATATCTGGATCTCAGAGCGCACGACTACTTGGCCTTGCGCCCTCGCCTGGGCAGCCTGTGTCCTGCTGGTCGGGTCCTTGGCCCTCTCCGCCGCCGGAGGCAGGGAATCTGTCGATTCCAGGTCGGCCAGCAACGAGCCGGTGGAGCTGGCTTCGCTAGAGGTGATGGACCGAGCCGGCGGCCAGTCATGTGGTGTTCTCACCTCCTACACCCCTCAGGTCACTTTCTACTCGAGATGCGCGAGCGCGATCTTCGAGATCGGCCCGGGTCCGGAAGAGCATTTCGACCGCCTCGGAGGTGAAATCAGATTCATGGTGCTGATCGAGAACGGGAAGCGCCAGCCGATCGGTTCCGAGCTCCAGGGATTCGTCGATCTCACCTCGGGCTCGCCGGTGGTTGTCGAAGGAACCAGGCATGACGGCATGATCTACACCTTCGAGGAGTAGGGCATGCGCCATATCATGCGCCGCCATGCCCGATGACCTGACCACGCTCGCCCAGCCCCAGTTCGTGTTGGTCGCATGGGCGGCGGGGTTAGCTCTTGCCTCCGGGCTGGTGTCTCTGGCCCGGTTGGTTGGCCCCGGGTTCACCTGGATGGCTGCATCGGTGGCTGCACTGATCAGTCTCGCCGGGGCGTTCGGCGATGACACTTGGTGGGCCAGATTCGGCCTGATACTGCTCGGGCTCGGGCTGCTCTGGGCACGCAATCGTCAGTTGTCGGGGATCTTCCAGGTCTCGGCAGGCCTGGCCTTGGTGATCCAGGCCTCGCAGAACGGGGGATGGATGCCGGCCATTT
>CAZRID010000241.1:0-5160 GCA_964600055.1 uncultured Acidimicrobiaceae bacterium | reverse complement strand
GCAGACACCGGGGAGGTCGGCCACGTCCTCGAGCGGGAGCCCGGCCAGGTCGAATCCGTCGACGAAGCGGTGATGCGGAGTGTCGAGATAGGTACCGGTGTTACCCACCATGTCGATCCGTCCGATCAGAAACTCGGTACCCGCCTCGTATTTGCTCTTCGAATCGGAGCGAGAGAGATGATCTGAGATGACCGGTCCGGGGAGGCCGGGATAGGTGATCATGCCGGCTTCGATGGTCTGGGAGAGGTCGATGAGGCGAGCCATGACCTCAGGGTATCGTCACACCTTGGTCTTCAGCTCCTCAGCGATGCCGAGCGCCCAGTGCCTGATCTCGTCCCAGTCACGGAAGTCGCCATCGGGGACCTTGAGCGCTGTGACGATCGCCCGCTCACCGAAGTTGAGAGCCTTGCGGTCCAACTTGCCGGCGAAGATGTGGTGCTGACGGGCACCGGTCGCCTCCAGGATCGGGGCCACCTCCACCGGATCCTCGTCCGGCTTGGGAGGGTCGCCGATCGGGCCACTGGAGAACAGCCACACCGGGCGTCTTGTGAGTTCGTCGCTCTGCCGCTCCACCAATTCCTTCATCGACTTCATCCATTCGGCCGGCGTAGACGGCACTGCCCAGAACGACGGCGTCGAAGCCGTCCAGACCGGTTACGTCCTCGGGCTCAGACACTCGAGCCTCGATCCCCTCGCCGGTTATGACATCGGCAATGGCGCGGCCGATGTCGGCAGTCGCACCGTGCTTGCTGGCTGTGCAGACCAACAGTCTCATCAGGTCTCACTTTCTCTCGACCTGATCGAGTTTTATCCGAGAAGCGCTGACTGAACCAGGGTCAAACGTCCCGACGGGTCAGGACTGGGTACGAGGGCGGAGACGCCAGATGAGCACGGCGGCAGCCATCGAAATAACAGCCGCGGTCACCGCGACCGGCCTTCGCCAGGAACGGGCAATGGCGAGCTCACCCTCGAGCGACGACATGACCCGCCACTCCAGGTCGAGTGGCGCGGGCAAAGTCTCGTTCGACATTGCGGCCAACTCGCGGGCTGTCTTTGTCATCGCCACATGTCGAGCCTGGCACTTCAGACAACCCACGGCGTGGGCACGGAACGGGCGTGCCACAGGGGTCCCTTCTACAGCACTGTTCGCCACGAAGGGAGCCGCCATCTCGCAGACAACACTCATGCCGAAGCCTCCAGGTAACGGGCGAGCCGGGCCCGGGCACGATGGAGCCGGACCTTGGCCGCGGACACCGAGATCCCCATCGCGTCTGCAATCTCGGCGTGGGACCAGTCGTAGACATCCTTGAGAACAACCACCTGACGCTGTCCCTCGGGAAGGGCGTCGAGTGCCTGACGCAGACGGCCCCTCAATTCCAGGATCTCCCCCGCCATCTCCGGATGATCGGCGCCCATCGGAGAAGCGAGGTCGGTGATCTCGTCGAGGGAGACGCCACTGTGCCGGCGGGCACGTTTCTTCAGGGTCCAGGCCGTGTTGACCGTTATTCGATGGAGCCAGGTGGAAAGAGCAGCGTCTCCCCTGAAGTTAGGCAGGGCTTTCCATGCCCTGATCAGGGTCTCCTGGGCGACATCAGCCGCCAGATGTGGGTCACCGACCAGTCTTCGGGCCAAGGTGTAGACCTCGTTTCCATGCTCACGAACCAGGGCTGCAAATGCGGCACGGTCGCCGGATTGCGCCCGGGAGATGAGCTCCTTTTCCTTGTCCCTTTCGACCTGTGGCACGTCCATCGGGTTACTGCTCCGTCAGTTCGATTCGAGCACTCAAATATTCGACATCGGCGTCGGTAATAGCAACATTCGCCACTCCGTCGGCCTCCTGGACCGCAACCGTCACGGGAATCGCCGCGAGCAGTGGATTGCGAAACCTGACCTTGGCCGCCCTCAGCGGGGCAGTCCCCGATCTCAGCCTCGAGACCGCGCCGAAGGCCCAGGTGGCCTGGAGGAGGCCGTGGGTGACCACCCCGGGCAGCCCGGCGGCGACTGCGGCATCATGGTCCCAGTGAATCGGGTTCCAGTCCCGGGTAGCGGCGGCGTAGCGCACCAGGTCGGCACGCGACACACTCAACTGACCTGGTCCCGGGTTCCCGTCATCGTCCGGTGCCGGCTCGGCGCGCTCCGCTGCATGTGGTCCAGATCCAAATTCGCCGGAGACGAGGAACAACGATGACGCCTCAGCCACTACCCCTCCTTGGTCGGTCACTTCGACGTCGAAGTCGACGAAATCCACTCCGCCACGTTCCCGGACCCGGGTCACGGTCCCGAGCACGTCGAGTTCGGACTCCATCTGCAGCGGACGGTGCCAGGCGAAGGTCTGTTCCCCATGGATCACCGATCGGTCTGCCAGTTGGCGGAGCAGATCGGAGGCGACAACGAACATGGCCGCTGCCATGAATCCCGGCGGTGCGGCCTCGGTCCAGCGCTCCGGGTCATCGCCGGTCGCCCTGACGAAGTCGGATACGTTTTCGACGCAAACCCGCAGCGGATTGCGGCCGAAACTGTGGTTCTCGAGGTCTGAGGGATTCAATGCCACCACGCTAACTGCGGATCCAACCCACGCTTCACTCCTGCGGCGTATGGTCGGAGGTGCTGGGGCTAGCTGGGAGCGCGAGATTGGAGGATCTCATGAGACGCTCTCCAAGAAAGCTTGTGCTCGTGGCAAGCGTTCTCGCCCTCATCGGTGCCACGATTCCAGTGGCCTCGGCCGGTCCGGCTTCCTGTGCGAACAGGAACAACAACACGATCGCCAAGCTGCTGGAGTGCGTTGACGTGGCAGGGGTTCGTGAGCATCAGGCGGCGTTTCAGGCCATCGCCGATGCAAACGGCGGGACTCGGGTCTCCGGGTCACCCGGGTACGACCTGTCTGCGGACTACGTGGCGGGCCGCATGGAGGCTGCGGGTTATGACGTGACCGTCCAGCCGTTCGAGTTCGTAGCGTTCTCCCAGCTAGGCCCATCGACCCTGGAGCAAACAGCTCCAGTGCCAGTGGTTTACGTCGAGGGGACCGATTACAACCTGATGGACCAGACCGATCCCGGGAATGTCACGGCCGCAGTGACCGCAGTCGACCTCCAATTGGGTCTGGGGAACACGTCTAGTTCTGGATGTGAGGTCGACGACTTCGCGGGATTCCCAGAAGGGAACATTGCGCTTATGCAGCGGGGCACCTGTTCGTTCGAGCAGAAGGCCGAGAATGCGGCCGCCGAAGGCGCGATAGGGGCGGTCATCTTCAATCAGGGGAACACCCCGGAGAGGACCGGGCTGATTGGTGGGACACTGAGTGCCGCCTACACCGGTGGGATCCCGGTTCTGGACACAACATATGGCCGAGGCACCGAGTGGGCGGCCACGGTCGGCCTGAAACTCCACCTCGGCGCGGACGTGCTCCGTGAGCTCGTCACCACGTCCAACGTGATCGCCGAGAAAGCAGGCAAGAACACGTCCAATGTGGTCATGGTCGGGGCCCATCTCGACTCGGTCGAAACCGGGCCGGGGATCAACGACAACGGGTCAGGCTCGGCGGCCATCCTCGAGGTGGCGGAGCAGATGGCCAAGGTCAAGCCACAGAACACGGTGCGCTTCGCCTGGTGGGGGGCGGAGGAATCCGTCCTCGTCGGCTCAACCTTCTACGTGAACAACCTGAGCGACGAGGAGTTCGGCAAGATCGCCCTGTACCTGAACTTCGACATGGTCGGCTCGCGCAACCATGTGTTCTTCGTCTACGACGGGGACGACTCGGACGGAATCGGCGCCGGCGCGGGCCCGGCCGGATCGGACGTGATCGAGGAGAAGTTCGAGCAGTTCTACAACTCGAGGAGTCTCCCGTTCAAGGGAACCGACTTCGACGGGCGGTCCGACTATCAGGCTTTCATCCTCAACGGGATCCCGGCGGGCGGGTTGTTCACCGGAGCGGAGGGGATCAAGACTCCTGACGAAGCCGCGCTATGGGGCGGCACTGCCGGGCAGCCGTACGACCCCTGCTATCACCAGGCGTGTGACACTTTCGCCAACAACAGCTCGGTCGCGCTGGATGCCAACTCCGACGCCATCGCCTTCGCCACATTGAGCTTTGCGATGAGCACCGAGCTGATCAACGGCACCAAGAGCAAGGGCAACTTCAAGCCCGGGAAGGACCCATTCGCACCGGCGGCGTAGCCGTTCGGCAGGAACTGGGAGGGGCCGGTCTCCGACCGGCCCCTTCTCATTGCCCGTATGAGCGGGTCAGCGGGTCTCTCGGTGGACCGTGTGCTGACGACACCAGCGGCAGAATTTCTTCATCTCCAGCCGGTCTGGCGTGTTCGTCTTGTTCTTGGTCGTGACGTAGTTGCGCCGCTTGCACTCGGTGCAGGCGAGCGTCAACGGCGGTCTCTTGTCGCTTGGCATTGGGCTGTCCCTACTTCAGGATCTTTATGACTCGTCCGGCGCCGACGGTGCGGCCGCCTTCACGGATCGCGAAGCGGAGACCCTCATCCATGGCGATCGGAGCGATCAACTCCACCGTCATCTCCGTGTTATCCCCCGGCATCACCATCTGCGTCCCCTCCGGCAGTTGAATCGACCCGGTCACATCAGTAGTCCGAAAATAGAATTGAGGCCGATACCCAGGGAAAAACGGGTTATGCCTCCCCCCCTCCTCCTTGGTCAACACATACACCTGCGCCTCAAAATCAGTATGCGGAGTAATCGACCCTGGCTTGGCCAGGACCTGACCCCGCTCCACATCATCCTTACCCACACCACGGAGAAGAACCCCAACATTGTCCCCCGCCCGACCCTCATCCAACAGTTTACGAAACATTTCAATCCCGGTCGCCACCGTCTTATGCGTCGCCCGGATCCCCACAATCTCCACTTCCTCGTTCACCTTCAAAATCCCCTGCTCCACCCTCCCGGTAACAACCGTCCCCCGACCCGTAATACTGAACACGTCCTCGATCGACATCAGGAACGGCTTATCCGTATCCCGGTCCGGCTCCGGAATATACGAGTCCACCGCATCCATCAACACCATGATCTGATCAGAAGCAGCCTCATCCCCATCCAACGCCCTCAACGCGCTCCCCCGGACCACCGGAACCTCATCCCCAGGAAACTCATACTCAGTCAACAAATCCCGAACCTCGAGCTCCACCAGATCCAACA
>CAZRID010000240.1:0-5173 GCA_964600055.1 uncultured Acidimicrobiaceae bacterium | reverse complement strand
ACAAGCCGCCCCGGGAGTTCAACTGGGTGATCGGGGTGGTCCTGCTCCTTCTGACTTTGCTCCTGTCCTTCACAGGCTATCTGCTGCCCTGGGACCAGCTCTCCTACTGGGCGGTGACGGTCGGCACCTCGATCGCCGCTTTCGTGCCCTTCGTCGGCCGACAGGTACAGCAGATGCTGCTGGGCGGACCGGAGGTGGGCTCGGCGGCACTCCTTCGTTTTTACGTGCTTCACGTCGCCGTCCTGCCGGCGTTGGTGGTGGTGGTGGTGGCCGTGCATCTGTGGCGGTGGCGCAAGGATTCGATGCTGGACGTGGAGAGGGGACTGGTCGATGAATGACGAGCCGACCTTGGCCGGCGGAAAGCGGGTGCTGGGTGTCGTTCCGGGCCGCCCGGCCGTCGGGGAGCGGAAGGTACCCGAGGAGCAGCGGCTGGTCATGGTTTGGCCCCACCTCCTGGTGCGGCACGCGGTGGCGGCGCTGGTGGTGCTGATCGTGACCCTTATCGTGTCGCTGCTCTTCGACGCTCCCTTGCGGGAAATCGCCAACCCAAATGTGACGCCAAACCCGGAGAAGGCACCCTGGTATTTCGTAGGGCTGCAGGAGCTGCTCAGCCATTTCCATCCAGTGGTGGCCGGGGTGCTGGTGCCTGCAGCCATCGTCATCGGACTGGTGGCATTGCCCTATCTCGACCGCAACCCGGCGCGCCGGCCGAGGTCGAGGAAGGTGGCGGTATGGACCTTCACAATCTTCCTGGTGGCCTGGTTGGTCCTGACCTTGATCGGGTTCGCCTTCCGGGGCCCGGACTGGGCCTGGGTGTGGCCGTGGGACGAATGGTATGGAGAGCTATGAGAGAGCTGTACGGACGACGAGACTTCCTGGCCCGCATCTGGAAATGGGGAGTGGGCCTGGTCGGTGTGGCCGCGGTGTGGACCTCTTGGGACATCCTCCGTCCGACCACGCCTGCCGGTTTCGGTGGAGTGGTGAAAGCCGTGCCAGCAGAACTCGTCCCCGAAGATGGAGTGCTCGAGATCTCGACGGCCCGCGGTTACCTCACCAAGGTCGACGGTGAGGTGGTAGCGCTCTGGTGGAAATGCCCCCACCTGGGGTGCCGGGTCCCCTGGTGCGAGAGTTCAGGGCAGTTCGAGTGCCCCTGCCATGGTTCGGTCTTCAATCGGGTGGGCGAGTACCGCGCCGGACCCAGCCCGCGGGGCATGGATCGCTTCGGGGTCGAGGTTATCGATGGGATGGTCTCCATCGACACGGGAACCGTCTTCCAAGGTCCCCCCCTTGGCAGGGAGAGCTTGGACGAGCCGCCCCGGGGCCCCGCCTGTACCAACGGGGCGTGAGTGATGCCACTCGACCATCCCGAAGACAAGGAGCTGCAAACTTCCACGCTGCGCTGGATGAGATGGGGCGCCATCCTGCTACTAGGCTTCGCATCCGTCTTCCCCGTTTATCGAGCCATCGAGCCTCGCAGCCGCGCCGAGGCACGAGAGCAGCGGGCTGTCAATCTCGCGGCCCTGGGCGCCGAGATGTATGCGGACAATTGCTCCCAGTGCCACGGGATCGAAGCCCGCGGGGGACTGGGACCGGCCCTCAACTCCAAGCAATTCCTACAGTCGGTGACCGACGACCAGGTAAGTCAGCTGATCGCGGTGGGGATACCCGGTTCACCCATGGCCGCCTACTCCATCGACTTCGGCGGGTCGCTCACCCAGGAGCAGATCGAGGCGACTGCTGTCTATCTGCGGTCGTTTGAGAAGGAAACCCCCGACTTCCCCGACTGGCGTTATCCCCTCGCCCAGGAGAACCTCAGCGGCAGGGATCTGTTCAACATGGCCTGCGCCGCCTGCCACGGTCTTGACCTCAAGGGTGGGGAGGTGGCCCCGGAACTGGGCCCCGGCTCCGACGCCGAGGAAGAGTCGGATGATCGCCTGAGACTGCGGATCACCAACGGGAAGGACGAGATGCCGGCCTTCGGTGGCACCCTCGACGAGACGCAGATCCAATCGATCGTCGAATACCTGCGGGAGGTCCAACAGGGCGGTTGAGATGGCGCCGCATCACCCCAAGGCTCGGGCGACTCTTGGGGTGAAGGCTCGGGGAGGATGCCGGTGGAGGTGCCCAGTCCGGTCCCCTTCGATCAAGACTTCGTCGTGGGATTGGTTGGAAACTTCGGTTGAATGAGAACGGCAGAGTCCGGGTGGGGGCTCCTGGATCGTTGGGTTCGTTTTTTCAGAGCCCGTCAATCCGTCGGATTCGCTTCTTTCAGAGCTGGTAGCTCTCGCTTCTGCAGTTCTGCATACTCCTTTCTCATCTCAGTCAGTTCCTTACGGATCCGAGCAAAATACTTGAACTGCAAATCCATCGGATCGCCCATGATCCGACTCGCCGCCCTCTCTTCCTCCAAGCCAAGAACCTCCTCGAGTTCCCGATCAAAACGGGTCGAGAGGCGATGTACCCAAACCAATGCCCTCATCCCGTTCGGCCAGTGGTGCGCCAGGAGCGACTCGAAAGCCTTCATCCACTCGGCGTCACTCCCTGGCTCGTTGGTGTCGTCCCAAAGCCCCTCGATCACGACCCTTGGATCAGGGCCATAGAACCGAAGCAGCGTCGCGAACATCGGGAAGTCAGCCTCCTCATCGGACACCTCGCCCCTCAAATACTCGTGAAGCTGCCAGGCGCTTTCTGCCTGCGCCTCACGAAGGTGCTCAGATCCGACGCCTTCCTCATAGTCGAACTGCGACATTCGGGAAGCACCCACGATCCGAGCGACGCTCCATCGTTCCAGCCGATCAAACGAGATCATCAACATCCCGAGCCGGGTTGCTGTCGCATACTCGAAAGCATCCCGAGGTGCTAGCGACTCAATGAGAGCGTCCAGTTTCGTTATGAACTCGTCGCGGTCCTCAGCGAACGGGCCGAACGTAATCGGCTCAACAGTGGCGACGAAAACCCCATGCTTCGTCGCGTTCTTCGAGGCCTTCGCCTTACCCTCCCGGGTTCGCGGCCCTGTTGACCGCTGAGCGTTCCTACGATTCGCTTCCAACCGCCGCCGCGAAACCCCGGACGGACCTACCGAACGAGCATCGCCCTTTTCCATCGTCGGACCTGTCGAATCGGTCCCCTGTTCTCCAGGATGAGATGTCATCTCGACTCCTATCTCTTCGGGCTCGCCCTTTGCGAGCTCTCTCACCCCTTACGTAGTAGATTGACCAAGTCAGACAGTCCCGGTGTGGACAATTTCCGACCGGACCTCCTGGAGGTGCGATGACCGCGATCCGCGACGGATCACCGCAAACGCGCAATCTTGACCGCTGCCACCAATGGGCCATCGCTAGGACCTCCGAGAATCGCCCTGAGACTCGTTGGCATTGAGAAGCAGAGCTGCACCGACTGCGTAGAGCTCGGTCTCGAAGGGAACCAATGTGTTGGCGCCGGTCTTATAGTCGATGACGGCTGGGAGACCCGAAGCCTCACGGCCGACAGCGTCGGTGAAACCGAGCAGGACTACCGCAACTAGATCTTCTCGCAGCTCCCCGGTCTTGGTATTGAGGTCGGGACCTGGGAGCACCCAGGTCGCTCCGACGGGATACTCGGTGTATCGGACGGTCACAGGGTGGGGCTCTGCTTCGACCAGGCTGAGATGCTGCTCCCAGTGGGAGAGCAGATCCGACGATTCCGACTCCGGCATCGAGATGACGGCCGTACGGAAGGCGGCATCGGGGTCGGAGGAGAGAAGAGCCGCGGCGATCGCCTCGTGGAAGTGACGTCCGTATCTTGAGTCGTGCCGGTCGGTGTCGTGGCCGTCATCTCGAGGAATCCCGTATAGGGCACGCCATGCCACCCGCCGCTCGCATTGGTCGAGGACTGGCAGGCGGCTCTTGGTGACGACAACCGCACGATTGCGGGCACTGGGGTTGGCTGGGTCAGCACCCGGATACTGGCCACAGGTACTCGGACGCTCGCAATCGAGGCAGTGCAGACCAGGCCTGCGTCCCCGCTCCTGGGACTCAAGCGCCAGATGACGCTGGAACGTCCGGGCGACCACCACGGCGCTGTCGCCTTCGTGCAAGAGAGGTTCGATCACGCCGTCTCTCGTCCGCACCTCATGAAACGTCCGCTGGTCGTCTTCCTCGGCAATGACGGCGAGCTCCTCCTCGGTGGTCACGTAGGTGGAACCAAACCAGGGCAGTCCGGTCTTCAGACGGAAGACGGACACCTTCTCGTCGGGTTCTGTGATCGCAAACTGACCGTGGACCGTGACGCTCAGGTTCTGGCTGTCATCGAGAGCAACCGCCGGCAGTGGTCCGACCTCGACCATGGCTGGATCCGTGTCAGGGAATAGGAGCCTGAATGAAGCGAAGGCCCTCTCGATGAGGGCACGCTGAACCGGGTCCATCCAAGGCAGGTACTGGTCGGCGATCCGCCGGGCAGCATCGTCGCCCTTGTCCTGCTCGATCAGCCACGCATAACAGACTTCGGCCATCACCTTCCAGCGGTCCAGCTGTGGCTTCGCCTCCTGGTCGGAGGACCAAGAGCTGCAGGGCAACGCTCCCCGAGGGCGAGAGCTCGCAGGTTGACGTCAACAATCTCAGGGCGACCGTAGGTCATGCATGGTCACTATTCCTTCCATCCTGTGACAGAAACACCGGCTACGCGAAAGACATCGGGTGACGGCTGAGCCTCATAGTTTCGGCTGCCGACCAACCCGCCATGCAAGAACGGCCAATATGCGATCGTCCTGGGTCGCCGATCGAGCCATCAGATCTGGAACGTCGTGGCCGGTGTCAGATAGATCCTCGTTCATTGTGCCCATCAGAGCGGGGCGGCGAGTTCCGACGCGTTGTCCGGAGCCCCTGACGAGACACGTAACCCTGGCCCACTCGTAGACGGCCCACGCGAAAACCGCCTCCGGATTCACCGTCAGAGTGATCTGGTTGCCCTGACGGGTCTTCACCTGGAGATAGAATTCCTTCCGCGTCTTCATCCCGTCGGTCATGGTTCTGCTAGCCGACGCAACGCCTCCTGGTTCGTCCGCGAGGTCGTAGTTCACGCCGTTGAGGTGCAGTCGTGTAGCCATGGTGTCCTCCTTTGGTCAGGCACCTAATGGCGAACCTACGACCAGTGTGTGACAGATTCCACGACCAGCATCATCCTCCATCGGTAGGGC